>CAMDGP010000019.1 GCA_945897765.1 Chitinophaga pinensis | reverse complement strand
GTTTAACAACATTACTTCTTTTACACGCTCAGGTGAAAGGGAAATCAAACCATTTCCTCCTTGATAAGCATACCACATAACGCGTTTGAAAACATCTGTTTTTACATGGTAAGCATCTCCTTTTTCAGTCAGTAATTTTGTTTCTGTCTTTGGAAAAGATCTTATTGCATCCAAATACATATCGAGTTCGTAATTCAAGCAACATTTTAATTTTCCGCATTGACCAGCTAATTTTTGAGGGTTTAAAGACAATTGCTGATAGCGTGCAGCTGAAGTTGAAACAGATCTAAAATCAGTTAACCAAGTCGTACAACATAATTCTCTTCCACAAGAACCAATTCCACCCAAACGAGCAGCTTCTTGACGCGAACCAATTTGTCGCATTTCGATACGAACTCTAAATTGGTCAGCTAAATTTTTAATTAATTGACGAAAATCAATTCGACCTTCGGCAGTGTAATAAAAAGTAGCTTTACTTAAATCTCCTTGATATTCGACATCTGAAATTTTCATTTCTAAACTCAAATCAATAGCAATCGTTCGGGATTTGTACATCAATTCTTTTTCCAGAGACCGACCTTTAATCCATTTATCAATTTCTTCTTGATTTGCAATTCTTAAAACGCGTTTGATTTCGTTGTCTTTTAAATTTGGTGCTTTCTTTAACACTTGAATGCGTGCCAATTCTCCAACAACCGAAACTAATCCAACATCATAACCAGGGGCTGTGTCCACAATTACAATATCTCCAACTTGTAAACTCAAATTGGAAGCGTTTTTATAAAATGCTTTTCTTGAATTCTTGAAACGAACTTCGACAATATTATATATTTCTTGACCAGCAGGCAAAGCGATGTTTGCTAACCAGTCATAAACTTCTAATTTATTGCATCCACCACTGCTACAAGTCCCATTGTTTTTACAACCTTTAGGAGTTCCTCCTTCACTACTGCATGACGCACAACCCATTTTAATTTTGTTTTAAGTGTAAAAATAAGAAAAAAAATTGCTAAGCCTGATGAATATAGCGCATCGTTTGAAAACACAGCTGCGTAAAGAGGATTTTTGAGTTTGCATTTCTATCAATGTGAAAGTAGGCATTATCAAATGTTTCCATAAACTCGCGGATATTATTCCCCGAAATAAAAGGCGCGAAATTTCTTAAGAATTTTTCCTCTTCCGTTGAAACGCGCAAAAAATGTTCGCCGATGTAATTATTCATCAATGATTGTCGGAACATGTGAAGTGCATAAACGAGATATAATTTATGGCGTTCTTTTCCTTCACTAGCAATTTTTTCTGCCCATTCTAACATACCGATTACGTCTTTTTTGTAGCTGACACGCATCATTTGTATGAATAAATCGCGATAAATATCTTTGTCTGTATTGGTGTTTATAAATTCCAAAGCCCGAATTAAATCACCTTCAGCAAATGAGGCAATTGAATCTGCTTGAACTTTATCTAATTTAAAATGATGCCCAACAAATGCAGATAATTCACTCGTATTTATTTTTGGAATACGCACCATTTGTGTTCGTGAACGAATTGTAATCAGTAATTTTTCCGGGTTTTCAGAAACCAAAAGGAAAACTGTATTTGGTGGTGGTTCCTCTAAAATTTTCAATAATTTATTTGCACTTTCTAGGTTCATTTCTTCAGGTAGCCAAATAATCATGACTTTGAAACCACCTTCATAAGCTTTCAGACTTAATTTTCTAAGAATATCTTTACTTTCCTCAATTCCTATAATTGGCTTCCGTTCTTTTGAATCCATTATTTGCGTCCAATCAAATAGATTGAAGTAGGAATTTTGCTTCAATTGTTCTCTCCAACTGTCTAAAAATAAAGTAGAAACTTTATTAATAGCTTGCACAACCGGAAACACAAAATGCACATCAGGATGTTGTAAATCTTCAATTTTAAGGCAAGAAGCGCATTGTCCGCAGCTATCTTCTTCCCCTTTATTAGAACAAAATAAATATTGCGTAAAAGCAAGTGCCATTGCTAAACCTCCATGTCCAAGTTTTCCTCCAAATAATTGTGCATGGCTAATTTTTCCAACTTTAATTTCTCGAATTAAATCTGCTTTAAGTTCTTTTTGCCCGACAACATTTCTAAATAGCATGTTCAAATTTAAGGGAAATTATAGAAATGAAAGCCTTAACTTTATTAGTTGTACTTTTAGGCAATAAAAAAATCTATTTATGAAATCAATTCTATTCTTTGTTTTTGCTTTTGTAGCAGTACAAACATGGTCGCAAAAAGTTTCTTTAATACAAGAAAATCAATCATTTACCATTGGGATAAAAAATGCTTATGTCCTTACAATTCCCTATGCAAGTAAACCATTAATTGAAGAAGAATTAAAAAGTTTTTTAAAGGAATTTGGGAAAGCAAAAGATAACAAGGGCGAGATTAAAGTGCTTTTAGGAAAAAATAAGAAGGTAAGCGACAAACCATTCGATGTTTATGCGCGCGTTATGACGGGAAAAGATGGATTGCCAATTGCGGTTTTTGCTGTTGACTTAGGTGGTGCATTTATGAACAGCCGGGAGCATCCAAATCAGTCAGAAGCAATGGAAAGATTGTTGATTCAGTTTGGAAATGATTGTGCAAATACAGGAATTAATGAAGAGGTGAAGGCTGAACAAAAAATTCTTCAATCGCTTGAAAAAGAACAAAAAGATCTTGAAAAAGGACTTTCTGACTATGAAAAAGACATTGCCAATTACAAAGAACAAATAAAGGAAACAGAGAAAAAAATTAGTGATGTAAAGTCAAATCAAGCAAAGAAAAAAGAAGCTTTTAAAGCACAAGAGTCTAAAATTGAAGCGATTGAACGTAAACGTAAAACGTTAAATTAATACAGAATACATTCTTCAACATTAAGCATTAATATTTTGAGTGTTCGCAATCGTACCAGTTACTTGAATGTTGTAAATCAAGAATTTAATCGAAGTGAGGGCTATTTGGTGAATATTAGCGAAACTAACTTCGCCCTTGAATTTCTTGGTTTTAACTACTGAACTGAAACTCTTAATTTTTAAAATTTCTGCTCCGTCACCTGACGGATTAAAAAATTTAAGTTTCAGAAAGGGGTTAAAATTGTTCGCAACGAGTTATAAATGCATGTATAACAAAAACTTGCGAACAAAAATAAATTCAGAGCCTTGATTTTTTGATTCTTTTACATCAAGGAAAAAGAATGGCAAAATGAAAATAGTAGCTCAATTTGGGATTTTCATTAGGATTATAATTTTAAATATTGGTGGTAAGAGAGCGCAAACTCAATTAATATTTCAACATTCATTTCAATGCTCTTTCTATCTTTGGAAAAATTCTCTGCATGAACAACAACAGTATTCTCCGCCGCTTGCGATTTACCTTCGATTTCAATGATACTAAAATGATTGAATTGTTTCAATTGGCAGGAAAAATAGTAACAAGAGCTGAGGTAAGTGATTGGTTAAAAAAAGAAGAGGATGAAGAGTTCAAAAATTTAAACGATCAGCAACTCGCATATTTTTTAAATGGCTTTATAATCTTAAATAGAGGAAAAAAGGAAGGTGAAACGCCTATTGCTGAAAAGAAATTGAATAATAATATCATTTTTAGAAAGCTTAAAATTGCTTTGAATTACAGAGATGAAGATATTTTGAATGTTTATGAACTAATGAATTTTCAAATCAGTAAACATGAACTAAGTGCCTTTTTTAGAAAATCAGATCACCAACATTATCGCTTGTGTAAAGATCAGTTTATACGAAATTTCTTACAAGGTTTACAGTTGAAATATGCATCTGATCGTATTTCAAAAAATGAAGATTTCGGCGACGATTATTGATTTTTTAATTTAAAACAACCCTTTTTTTTTTGAATTTTCTAGGTCACCTTTATTTCTCAAATAATGATGCTGATTTGATGGTTTCAAATTTGTACGGTGATTTTGTGAAAGGAAGAGACTACTCGCACTATCCAGAAATTGTCCAAAAAGGCATTTATTTACATCGTTCGATCGACAATTTTATTGACACACATCCTGCTGTGACTGAATTACGACTTTCACTTTATCCTAAGTTGCCAAAAGTTGCAGGTATTGCCATTGACCTTTATTTTGATCATTTACTTGCTCGAAATTGGGGAAATTATCACTCTAAAGAGTATACACTTTTCTTAGATGAATTTTATTTTTATGAAGCGGATTTTGAGCAAGAACTTAAAAAGGAGTTTAATGAGTTTATGGGATATTTTAGAACTCGAAAATGGCTCGATCATTACCCAACAGCTTTTGGGTTAGCAAAATCCTGCGAAGGAGTTGCTAAAAGAATTTCATTTGAAAACGTACTTCACAATGCTCCAGAACAGTTTTATAAAAGAGAAAATGATATTCAATCTTGTTTTGAAATTTACATGAAAGATGCGATTGAAAAGTTTAGTTTTTAAATTTAATCATTTTCAATTCAATTATTAAAATCAGGTATTTCTACCTAGTTGCTCGTGTTGAAATAAAATTTAGATTTGAAAAAGCTAGGGATTACAATAAATTATCATTTTTAATAATGCCAATTGCAATTCTTTTTTAGATTATTGAATTGAGAAAATTAATAAATGGAACCTACTTTTTTTTGATAAATGGTATTAAAAGGAAATTCGATGAGAAATAATGAAGAGAGGATAAGAGTTGCAATTGCGGAGGATCATCAAATTTTGAGACAGGGCATCGTAGCATTATTAGAAGATGAAGAAAATCTAAATTTGGTTTTTGATGTGGGAGATGGTTTGGAACTAATCGAAAAAATCAAGGAAAACCCAGTTGATGTTTTGATTTTGGATTTAAACATGCCTAAAATGGATGGTGAAACTTGTTTGCCAATTATTTTAAAACTATATCCAAATCTTAAAATTGTTGTATTAAGTGCTTATTTTTCAGAACCTATTTTAAATTTTGTCTTGGAATTAGGTGCAACTTGTTTTTTACCTAAGCTATCTGATTTTTCTGTTTTATTAGATGCAATTGTGAGTGTTCACCAAAAAGGTTTTTACTCGATTGAGGAATCTAAAAAGGAGAAGAGGCTGAACCTAGAATTGGAAATGAAAGAGAATTTTACTCCAAGAGAATTAGAAATTTTAAAACTCTTATGTGAAGAAAAAACATCCAAAGAAATTGCTGAAGCCTTGTTTATCAGCCATCGAACAGTTGAAGGACATAAATTGCGAATCATGGAAAAAACCAAAACAACTAACACATCAGGCATTGTTATTTTTGCATTAAGAAACGGTTATTTTAGATAAATCAGGCAATTCTACTTATATCTACTTTGAAAACATTTAACTATTTTTGACAAATTTTAAAATTTAAAGAATATGAAAAAATTACTTTCGATTGCTGCTGTAACTGTAGCTTTAATTTCTCTTTCTTCTTGTAAGAAAGATTACACTTGCGAATGCACTTCAACCACTACTGGGACTGTTCTTTCTACTTTACAAATTCCTGACTCAAAGAAGAAAGATGCTGAATCTTCTTGTGATGCATGGGAAGAGCAATACGCTATTCTAGGACTTACTTGCGAATTAAAGTAATCTTTATTGATTTTTAAAACTATGAAGTGGGTATAATAGCCCACTTTTTTTATTTTTACACTTTATGGAAAATTTTCTTTTGAATATTGGTCTTTCATTCACAGTAAGTAAGTTAATCTCCTACTTGTTGTTTGTAGTTATTGGCATTTTACTTGCTTTTTTATTTTTTAAGAAATCTAAAAATAAACGAATTAGTAAAATTCCAAAACTGATTATTGGTTTAGTTTTATTTGTTGCTCCATTCTTAATTTACTTTGCAATCCATCCAATTTATCAAGGTGATTTCTCAAATAATTCTTATTCTATAGATTCAAAAGTCGATTTTCCGAAGAAAAAACAACTTACAATTATTGCATTAGCAAATTGTCCTTACTGCATTCAATCCATCGAAATGTCGAAAATTTTGAAGAAAAAAAATCCAGGAATGAAAATTGAATACTGGGTATTGAGTAACAGCCCTGCACATTACATGAAATACAAAAAACTTTTGGGGAAAGCAGCTCAAGTAAAACTGAAAGCTAGAATTTCAGATGAATTAGCAGTCATTGCAAAAGGAAGTTATCCAACGTTTGTAATTTCAGACAGCAAAAAAGCAATCAAAGCATGGAACAATGATTCGTTTGGTGTAATGGCAATGGATGAGGTTTGTAGTGGCTTCTGATTTATAAAGATTAAATAAAAAGGGTTTGTCTTTTTTTTAATCAATATCGAACATGAGAATGAACAAAAAAACCAGAGTGTAAAACTTCGCTCTCGCTTTGTTTCTCACTCTGGTTTTTTGTACCCCGGGCCGGAATCGAACCGGCACTCCCGAAAGAACAGGATTTTGAATCCAGCGCGTCTACCAGTTCCGCCACCGGGGCATTTTGATATTCAATCGGACGGCAAAGATATTGATTTTTTTTAATTGGAATCAGATTTCAAAGACTTTCGTCCAGGAATTTAATCCATTCTTCAACTGTTTTTGAGTTTTCAATTGAAAATTCACCTGATTGCGTTCTACGGAGTGCGATTAGCGTGGCTCCAGCATTTAGCTTTTGTCCAAAATCACTTGCAATGGAGCGAATGTAAGTACCTTTGGAACAGATAATTTCAAAATCTATTTCTGGAAATCGCTCGGTGTTAATTTCAAATTTTTCAATTGTCACCAAATTGCGCTTCATTTCTACTTCTTTTCCAGCACGTGCCAAATCATAAGCGCGTTTTCCATCAATAAGTTTAGCAGAAAAAATAGGTGGAGTTTGTAATTGTTCACCTAAAAACGATTTTCTAACTTCTTCCATCAATTCTGGTGTAATGTGAGAAGTCTCAAATTCTTGATTGTATTCTGTTTCTAAATCAAAAGACGGAGTTGTTTTTCCAAGTAAAAAAGTTCCTGTGTAGGTTTTGGTTGCATTGGTAAACCCTTCAATGAGTTTGGTGTTTTTACCTGTGCAAATCACCAAAAGTCCTGTTGCAAGTGGATCTAGAGTTCCAGCGTGACCAACTTTGATTTTTTTGACTTTAAGTGCTTGCTTGAGATTCCAGCGAATTTTGTTCACGGCATCAAAGGAAGTCCAATGAAGTGGTTTGTCAACGAGAATAGTTTCTCCTGAAATAAAATCCATTAAACTGTAAAATAAATTAACAAAGCAATTCCAACAACAATTCGGTACCAACCCCAAATTTTGAAGCCATATTTTTGAATCAAACCAATGAACATTTTTATTGCTAAAGCAGCAACGACAAAAGCAATCACATTTCCTAAAGCGAATATCAGCATATTATTGCTGGAAGAAAGAATCATTTCGTATCCTTTTTGTTCTTCGCCTTGGTAATTCCAATCTTTCAAAACAACTGAATATAAAGTAACAGCCATCATTGTTGGTACAGCTAAAAAGAACGAAAATTCAGCTGCCATTTTACGTGTCAATCCTTGTTGCATTCCACCAATTATTGATGCTGCAGCACGACTTGTCCCCGGCATCATCGCTAAACATTGCCAAAAACCAATCGTTACAGCTTTTCGAATCGTAATTTTCTCTTCGGTATCCAATGTTGTTCTTAGGAATATACGATCGATGAAAAGTAAAACAACTCCTCCAACAATCAACACGATTGCAATTGGAATGGGTTTTTCGAGTATTGCCTCGATTTTATCATCAAATAATTTCCCTAAGACCAAAGCTGGAATAACTGCAAGACCAAGTTTAATATAAAAATCAAAGGATTTGAAGTTGAAGAATTTTTTCCAGAAAAGCATAACGACAGCTAAAATTGCTCCGAATTGAATCGATACTTGGAACATTTTCACAAATTCATCGCTTTCGTTACCAGAGATTGCACTGATAAAAATCATGTGTGCTGTGGATGAAACAGGTAAAAATTCGGTTAGACCCTCAACAATTGCGAGGATAATAGCTTCAATGATACTCATGAAAATTATTATTTATTTTTTTTTGGTGCTTCTGTTTCGCTTTTTTCAGCTGAAATGGAAGAAGAATTTGTGCTGCTGCCACGTTTCATAATTGCATAGAAAATGACAATATAACCAGCTAAAATTAAGATAGGAGCAAGGGTAATTCTTGCATTACTAAACAACTCATCTGCATCAAATTTATTTGGGTCATCTGAACCACCACCAATCATTAAGATGTAACCTAAAATATTGATTGCTAAACCAATAAGTAACCATTTGTAATTTTGTGAATTAAAACCAAAGTGTTTAATAGGATTTTCCATAGCATCAATATAAGTCATCTAATTTCATACGAAGATACTTGTTTAATGCAAATAAAGTGGAAATTACGGTAATAAAAACGCCAATTACAATCAAACTTGCTACTAATAAAAGAAAGCTTGGAATTGTATAACTAATCTCAACGGTTTCAAAAAGGTTGTTTAATCCGAAGAAAACGGTGAGTAAAAGCGCCAAACCGATGAAGGCAGAAACCACACCTTGAATGATTGCTTGCGTAATGAACGGTTTACGAATATAGCCGCTTGTCGCACCAACTAATTGCATCGTTTTAACCGTGAAACGCTTGGAATATAAAGAAAGACGAATGGTATTGTTTATCATTGCAATAGCAATTAGCACCAATAAAAATGCAACCGAAAGGAATAAAAATGCGAATTGTTTGAAGCCAAGATTTATTTTTTCAACGCTTGATTTATCGTAGTTTACTTCATCAATTTCAGTGTTGAATTTTGCCAATAATTTTTTCTTGATTTTTTCCATCCCTCTTTTCGTAGCGAATTCTTCTTTCGGTCTAAAACCAATCGTTGCTGGAAGTGGATTTTCACCATTAAAAATCGTCAGCATTTCTTTTTCATCCTGACTTTCGCCACCAAATTCTTGAATCGCACGTTCTGGCGAAACGAAGTAAACTTCACTGAATTCACTCCAACTTTTCAACTGTTGCTCGACTTGTTTGATGTCGGCATCGTTCAATTCTGATTTAAAGAAAATATCTCCTTGCAGACTTTCTTTGGCTTGTTTTTCAAAACTTCTGAGTCCAAAAACTCCTCCTAGAACGAGTCCTATCATGAATAAAACGAGTGAAATTCCGATAACGGTTGAAAGGTAACTTGTACGCAATCCTTTTTTACTATAATCTTCGGCCTTTTTTGACATGCTACGAAAATAGTGATTCATCTACCAGCGATTTTGAGAAAATTCACAAGTATTGAACGGCAGAATGTGGATTTCGAAGGGGTATTATAATGTGAGAAGGTTTTTTTGTCTCGATAGTAATTGTTCTAGATTGAATTAAATAGAATTGGTTTAAGCTTTTGTGCGACAAAAAAGTTAATCATTGGTAAAAGAAAATCAGAATTTGAGCTAATATTTAATTTTTACAGTTCTTTTTGCTTGACCAAAAAGTAACCAAAAAGTCAAGGCTCTGAATTTCATTTTGTTCGCAAATCATAATTATATAACTATTTACAACTCGTAGCGAACAATTTTAACTACCTTTTGAAACTGAAATTTTCAAGAATGTTCTTACAGAAATTCTAAAAATCAACAGTTTCAGTTCGGTAGCTAAAACCATGAAATTTAAGGCCGATTATTTTCGCTACTAGACAATAACTAGTTTTCTGTCTCTAGGAACGTTTATTTTTTTGACTTTTGAATTATTTATAATTGCGAAAACGTATATACAAGTTATGTTTAATTGAATTGTTAGTTTATTGCAAATAATGTATCTTTGAACAAGAAACGATTTCAGAATGTTTCGTTAAAAAATAAGAACCATCGAACTATGAAACAAGTTAGTATAACCATAAATGTTACTGATAATAAGTTCAATCAATTAATTGAATTTTTGACACAACAATTTGGTGTTGAATGCTTGACTAAGGTTGAAGATTTTGAAGTTCCTGAGTGGCAAAAAGAAATCGTTTTGGAACGAATGAAGAATTCAAAAGCAGAAGATTTCTTTTCATTGGAAGACTTGGATAGTAAAATTAAATCTAAAGGGTGAAAGATTACAATTTCAACGTGATATTAAATGAAGCGTTGGTTGAAGATATTCAGAATGCTGTTGACCATTACAGTAGTATCAATGAAAATTTAGGAAAACGGTTTTACAAATTAGTAAAAGGTGAGCTAAATTCCTTGAAAAAAGATGCTTTACTATACCAAATTCGATACAAAAATATACGTTGTTTGGCTGTTGAAAAATTCCCCTATTTAATTCATTTCAATGTTAATCACAAGACGAATACAGTATTTGTATTTGCGTTGATTTGTACCTATAAAAACCCAAATGATCATTGGATAAAATAAGTTTTTTTGGATTAATTTAAATTTAATCTTCTGAAATATTTTAAAATCTGCTTTTTAAGTTCTATTGAAGGTTATTCAGCATATATTCTTTACTTTCGTTTTATGAAAATAGTGGTTTTTCTCTTTGCTAGCACTTTTGCATTTGTCGCTTTCGGTCAAACTGTAAAGTTGAAGAAAAAGTATTTGAAAGCGTACGATGGAACGCTCCCTTCGTATTCAATTAATTTGGGTGAAGAAATCGTTAAAGTTAATTCCGAATATTTAAGAGTTACACTGAAAAAAGACAGCTTGTTTGTTTTAGTTGGAAAAGTAAAATACGTCGGCACTTACAAAGTTGAAAAAATCACTAAAAAGGAATATAAAATTACAGGAGCAATGGAAGAAACAGGAATTCCAGCCTTGTTTTCTTTGGATTTAAAGAATCGAACTTTATTGAGAAAAGGTGTTTTTCCGCAGCCTGAAACCTTGCTTCAAAAAGTAGAATAGGTTTGTATTAAATTCATTTCACAGGAAACCAAAGACTAAAAGTTGCAATTAAAAACTTTTTGAATTTCCAAATTTCTTTACTAGGTCTTTAAAATAAATAAGTTTGCAAGAGATTCCTCCCTCTTGTCGGAATGACCGTTTGGGGTATAACAAGGCGAAAATGCTTTGCATTTTCGCATAATAACCCTAAATGATGGTCATTCCGACTAAAAGGAGGAATCTCTTATTTAAATTAAGATTGATTAGTCCTAAACTATTTGTTGTTCTGGGTTGAGTATAATATACCTGTCGGGATTTAGGGAAACATCTGCGAAATTCAAAAAACTTTAATTAAAAGCTAAAATCTCACGTTTATTTTAAAAAACACAACGATGATGGTAAAATGTCATACGGTAAATAACATACAAAATTTATGCTCTTTTTAATATTTATATTTGCCCGATGTTGCGTTGTATAATAATTGAGGATGAACAAAATGCGAGAGAGTATCTTGAACATTTAATAGAAAGGTATTTTAGTTCTAAGATAGTGGTTTTGGCTGCTTGCCCTTCAATTTCTGAAGGTGTGGAAGCAATAAAAAAATTCCAACCTGATATAGTTTTTTTGGACATTCAGATGCCTAATGAAAGAGGATTCAAATTGTTTGATTACTTTGATACTATAAAATTTGAAGTTATTTTTACAACAGCACACAAGGAGTTCGCAATTGAAGCTATTCAACATTCGGCTCAAGATTATTTGCTCAAACCAATAGGTCAATTGGATTTGGCTGAAGCATTAAAGCGACTTGAAAAGAAAAATGAACGTAAAAACCCTTCATCTGACGTGGGTCGAATTATCGAACATTACAATGCTGATCCTTTCAATTTTGGTAAAATTGCTTTAGTAACCGAAAAAGGGTTCATTTTAGAAAAAATTGGAAACATCTTATTCGCCGAAGCGCAGGGAAATTATACTAAAATCTACACATTTGATGATCGAACAATACTTGTTTGCAAAACACTTCGTATCATTGAAGAAATGTTACCTCAAAAGTCTTTTTTTAGAATACATAAATCGTATGTTGTAAATTTGAATTATCTTACCAGATATGACAAATCGATTGGTTTATTTGTAGAGTTAATTAATGGAGTGAAACTGCCGGTTTCGGTGCGAAACAATTCGGGTTTAATCAATGCAATTACTTCTAAAATTTAGTCTTTTATTTTATTTAACATGGAGTTGTACTTTTCTGTCAGCTCAACGTTTCCCTTCTGTTCATTTAACTATTAAAGACGGATTACCTTCCAATGCCGTTTATTGTGTTTTGAAAGATTCAAGAGGCATTATGTGGATTGGTACCGATGCTGGTTTGGTAAAATACGACGGATTTCAACTAAAAACTTTTACCAAGAAAAATGGACTCGCAGGAAATTTTATTCGCGACATCAAGGAGGATAAATTTGGAAATCTATGGATTGCTTGTTATGGTGATGGATTGACAAAGTTTGACGGTAAGAAATATAAGAATTTTTCTACTAAAAATGGATTGGTACATCAGGAAATTAGAAGATTGTATTTCGACAAAAAACAACAACTTTGGATTGGAACTGAACGTGGAGTTTCGGTACTGTCAGGCAATAAATTTTACAATTACAATACTCAAAAATTTGATAGATACGATCGATTTCAAGTAATGCAGTTTTGGGAAGAAAACAATCAACTCTATTTTTTAAGTCGAACACATGGATATTACAAGTCCCAACTTAGTTCAGGAAAACTGCAATGCGAAAGTTTAGGAAAATTGTATTCACAAATATTTTTTTTTAAAGTCGGAAAAAACAACTATTTCTCAAATCACAATGGTTTATCTGTTGATACCACCACTAGCCATTTCCCAATAGATTCGGTAAACGCAATTCCTTTTAATCCAAATATTATTTGGGATGTGGCTCCAACAAAAAAAGGTGTTTTAATGGCTGCTAATTGTGTTTACTGTTCATCAGGAGGTTTACTTTTATTAAAAAATGGAAAAATTGAAGATGTTTCTTTGGATTATGGTATCGATTCAAAGCAATTATGGTCATTTTATAAAGACAAACAAAAATCTAAAATTTGGATTACAACATTAGACGATGGTCTACACATTATTGATGATTCTCCTGAATTTTATAAAACCACAGAATCGCAAATAAAGGATTATTGGGATGATGGAAAAGTTAAAATCGCAGTTTTAGAGAGCGGTTTATCAATTCAACAGTTGAATGGACAAAAGTTCATCATTTCAAATAAACAATTCTTCGCGAAGATTAATGAAAAACAGCTGCTTTTTATCAGAACCAAACCAGGAATAGCAGCGCTAAAAACAAAAGGATTTCAAGTTCCAATAAACAAAGAAAACTTACAGTTAAAAAAAGTCCAAGTTCACAATGGCAAAATTTATGTTTCTTCCAATGCTGGTTTTTTTGAAATATCGATGCAAGGGGAGATACTCAATGTCGTTAACATTGAAACAGACCATTTCATTTTTACAAACAACTACGTACTTTATTATTGTCCTAATGGAAATTTAGCACGTTTGAGTAAAACTAAAAACAATGAATGGCTCATTGAACTTACCCAGCCCAACTCAACAGATGAACCCAAAGCCACTATTAAAATTGTCAAACTAAAAAACACCCATTTATTTGCTTCTTCTCTTTATGGTATTTTTAGTTTGAAACACGGTCAAGATACAGCAAGGAAAATAAAACTACCCTCCACCGAAGATGAGAAAATAAAAGATATTTGTTCAGATGGGAAAAATCGATTTTACATAGTTAATAGTGGTAATGATTTGCTTGGTTTCACTTGGTCAAAGGGAAAAGTCAGATTAACGGAAAGAATTAATAATTCCAGAATTCATGGAGAAACAATTCTTAAGCTCGCGCAAGATGGAGAACATTTGTTTGTGTTGACGAATAGAGGACTGAATGTTTTTTTTCAAAATGAAAATAAAGTCGCATTTAGGGATAAAGAACAAGGACTTTTTTTTAATAATGTTTCTTATTTCAATGTTCACCAGGGAAAATTAGTTATTGTAACAAATCTCGGAACTTATTATTGGGATATTGCTTCTTTAATAAACACCAATCAAGCAAAAGATACTGTGTTTTTATCTTGTAAAAAAGCAGCAAAAAGTGGTAAAATACCTGCCTTTAAATTTTCATCTTCCCAGCAGTCTATAGTTATTCCTTTGAATAGAATTTGTTTGTATCACGGACAAAAAATAGTATTTAATTATACTTTAAACGGCAAAGATTGGACACGTTTAAATGGATCAGTTCTTTCTTTAAATCAACTGGAAAGCGGAAATTATACCATTAAAATTCGCCAAAAGGATTTATATACTGGCAAAACTATTGAATATTCTTTGGCCACAATTAGTAAAGCAAAACCATTCTGGAACCAACTTTGGTTTATTGTACTCGCAATGCTAACTTTTGTAGGTTTTGTGCTTTTTATTTCAACTTGGAGAACACGAACGATTCAAAAACGTGAACGCCAAAAATCGGAGTTACTAAAACGCATTTCTGACACCAAGTTAGAAGCCTTGCAATCGCAAATGAATCCCCATTTTATTTTCAATTCATTAACTGCCATTCATTCCTTTATTATCAAATCAGATGTGGACAATGCCTTAACATACATGGACAAGTTTTCGAAGTTGACGCGTCAAACGTTGGAATTTTCATCTATGATGCACATTTCTCTTTTGGAGGAATTAGAATACCTCTCACATTTTAACGCATTGGAAAACATGCGCTTTGGCAACAATGTTGAAACGCATTTTGAGTTAGGCGAGCTTGATTCTAGAAAAATAAAAATTCCGCCCTTATTGATTCAACCTTTGGTAGAAAATGCATTCGAACACGGTTTTACGAACAGAAATAAAAAGTACCACCTCTATTTAAATTTCACTGAAATAGACAATCTTCTTTGCGTCACAATTTCAGACAATGGCGAAGGCTTCTCGGACATTGCTCCAAAACCAGCATCCAAAGCGATGAACATTATTCGTGAACGCTTAAATCTCATTGATGCTCAGCTCCTTGAAAAATTCTCTTTTACCCGAGAAAACAACCTAACTGTTGTGCGTTTTTACCTGCCTTTGGTCATTCGATAAAACACGCTTATTTCTGGAATTAGAGCGTTTATCCAAATTGCTCAACGCAGGATAAATCGGTTTTTTGTTTTGGGAAAAGAAAGTGAGATTTGTAAAGAAAACAAAAATCGTATTGCAATAGAAAGAATAATTTAAACATTAAATCAATAAAATGAAAGCATTATTAATAGCATCAATTGCATTTTTAAATTTTACAGTTTGTGCTCAGTCACAAGAGTATATTGACACAAATTATATTTTGCGCCGTCAGTATCAGACAGATGGAACTTATGGATATGGAATCTTCGATGATGCAAAAAATAAGTGGGTAAAAGAAGGTTTAACAGGTTTTGAAATTTCTTATGAGCAGTATTTCAATTCTTTTGGTTTTTGCGATATAAAAATAAATAACAAAGTTGCCTTTCTAGATTATACTGGTAAAATAATAAAAGTAACAAATTATGATGATGTTGGCGCATTTCAAAAGTCAGGTTTGGCTATCGCTTATAAAAAAGGACAAAAAAACACTATTATTAATATAAATTTTGAAGAAATTATCATTGAACCAACATATGATTACATTCAAATTGATGACCATTATGGAGAAGGAAACTATGCCTATGTTGGTAGAATCTACAAAAATCAAAATGGAAATTACGTAGATCGTAAAACTAATGAAGAAATTTTTCCAGATAAAGATGGTAAAATATATAATTGGGAAGGATATGACCAAGCTGACTTTGAAGTGGCTGCCAAAAAGAAATGGGGTTTAATTGACAAAACTGGAAAATTAATTACCCAGATAGAATATGATGAAATCGGCACGAGTGGTTCATATTCCGAATATGGTTGGGTTGTTTTCTTTGAGGATGGTTTATGCCCTGTAAAAATGAATGGTAAATACGGTTTTATTGACACCAAGGGAAAAATAATAATTCCAATTGTTTACGATTATGTTCATAATTTTTTTGATGGATTTGCGGCTGTAAGTGTTAACAATAAGTGGGGGATCATTAATAAAAAAAATCAAATAATTATTCCTATTAATTATGAAGGTATTTTCCCTAATATGGGAGAAGTTCCAGCAAGTGAGGAATACCCATACTTTTCACAAGGCTTGTGTCCTGTAGCAAAGAAAATTAATGATGAATTTTTGTGGGGTTTCGTAAATTTAAAAGGTGTTGAAGTAATAACACTAAAATACGATAGAGCAGAAGAATTCAATAAAAAAGGCTTGTCATTAGTGACTTTTTTGGAGGAAGAGTTCTATATAAATACAAAAGGAGAGAAGGTAAAAAATTTAGAAGAAGAGGAAGAGTAAAAAACAATTCAGTTATGATAAAATCTTTGATTATTTCCTGTTTGTTGATATTCATTATACCTATTGTAGGAAAATGTCAAAATGTTAAACCCAAATGTATTGATGGTGATTGTAAAAATGGTTTGGGTACTTTTATTTATTCAGATAGTTCTATATATTTAGGATATTTTGAAAACAATATGAGAAATGGAAAAGGTAAAATGTATTATAAAAATGGAGACTCTTTCAAGGGAAATTGGTTAAATGATTTAAAAGTTGGAGATGGAATCATGTATTACAAAGATGGTCTAGTATATAATCAATTTAAAGGGTTATCAGAAAATCGCTCTCCAAAACCATATTTTTCAGATGGGGCATACTACAAAGGTAAATGGTTAGATGATAAAAGAAATGGATTTGGAGAATATTTCGATTCTTTGGGAAATCATTATGAAGGAAATTGGATAAATAATCTTGAGAATGGCGAAGCTACATTTTATGATTGTAAAGGGAACAAAATAAAAGGTATTTGGAACAATGGAATACTACAAGGAGAAATTTCGATTTATTTTGATTTCGGAGAATTTTATAATGGGTATTTTCAAAATGGGCTAAATGGTAAAGGAAATTTTAGATTTAGAAATGGCTCTGAATATAATGGCAGCTTTAAAGACAATAAAATGCATGGAATAGGAGAAATGAAATATTTTTTTGGCATTACTTACACAGGATCTTGGAAAGAAAATAAAATAGAAGGAGAAGGAGTTGTTTTAATCAACAACAAAGAGAAAATTTCTTCAGAAAGATGGAAAACAGTAGCTTTCAATGACGGTGATTTTAAAATATTAAATGA
>CAMDGP010000018.1 GCA_945897765.1 Chitinophaga pinensis | reverse complement strand
TAGGATTGACGAACTTAGGCAATCAATTTTGGAATTTAACGCCAGCTGAACTAATTGAAGATTGCATTATCACAGGTGATGGAATGTTGACTGACACAGGTGCTTTAGCGATTGAAACAGGAGAGTTTACTGGGCGCTCACCTAAGGATAGATTTATCGTTAGAGATGAGAAAACAGAGAATGCTGTTTGGTGGGGAAATGTAAATATCGGTTTTTCTCCTGAGCAATTTGACGCACTTTACAATAGAATGAAAGCATACTTAACAGAAAAAGATGTTTACGTTCGTGATGCTTATGCTTGTGCTGACGATGAATTTAGAATGAATTTGCGAGTGGTTACAGAATTACCTTGGTCAAGTTTGTTTGCTTATAATATGTTTTTACGTCCAACGGACTCTGAAATCGAAGATTTTACTCCTGAATGGAACATCGTATGTGTGCCAAGTTTTAAGGCAGATCCTGCAATCGACGGAACACGTCAACACAACTTTGCAATTTTGAATTTCACTAAAAAAATGATTTTAATTGGTGGAACAGGTTATACAGGTGAAATTAAAAAAGGTGTTTTTTCAGCGTTAAATTTCATTTTACCTCACGAAAAAAATGTTTTATCTATGCACTGTTCAGCTAACATTGGCGAAGCAGGAGATACAGCAATTTTCTTCGGACTTTCAGGGACAGGTAAAACAACTTTATCTTCTGATCCTAATCGTCGCTTAATTGGTGACGATGAGCACGGTTGGAGCAACGATACTGTTTTCAATTTTGAAGGTGGTTGTTACGCAAAAACAATTGATTTATCAAAAGAAAAAGAACCACAAATTTATGATGCTATTAAATTTGGAGCTTTATTAGAAAATATAGGTTTCGAAAATGAATCTTCAACGCCAGATTATACAGATGGTTCGATTACTGAAAACACACGTGTTTCTTATCCTATCGATTTTATTGATAATATCGCTGCTCCCTCAATTGGTGGGGCTCCAAAAAATATTTTCTTTTTAACAGCTGACGCATTTGGTGTCTTGCCTCCAATTTCTCGTTTGACGAAAGAGCAAGCAATGTATCACTTTATGTCTGGTTATACAGCGAAAGTTGCTGGTACAGAAGTTGGAATTACTGAACCAACAACCACTTTTTCTGCTGGTTTTGGTGCGGCTTTTTTGCCTCTTCACCCAGCAAAATATGCTAAATTATTAGGTGATAAATTACATGGAACAGACATTAAAGTTTGGTTAATCAACACTGGGTGGTCTGGTGGCTCTTACGGAGTGGGAAGCAGAATGAAATTATCTTACACTCGTGCAATGATTACTGCTGCTTTAACAGGTAAATTGAATGATGTTGAATTTGAAAACCTTCCAGTTTTTGATTTAGCATTTCCAACTTCTTGTGAAGGTGTTCCATCTGAATTATTAAATCCAAGAAATACATGGGCAGACAAAGCTGCATTTGATGCAACTGCTAATAACTTAGCAGGAAAATTTGTTGCCAATTTTGAAAAGTTTGCTGCAGAAACAAGTCCTGAAATAATGGCTGCAGCACCAAAAGTTCTAGCATAAATAGAACTTCATTCATCAATCAATCAAAATTCAGAGGTTCTCTAAAGGAGCCTCTGTTTTTTTTAAAGAGATTTGAGAAAAAAAAAACGCCTTTCGGCGCTTCTAATTAATTTTTACAAATCAAAATTCGTTGTTTTCCTATTTTCACGGATTCATTTGCTTTACTATAATTTAGTAAAAAATGAAGAGTGGAATTTAAAACTTTTTCGCCTGATTTGCTTGCCAATAAAGAATTCGTAGAGTAATTTTTTGTCATAGGCTAAATACGTTTAATACAAAACGAAAAGAATATTTTTTTATTTTAATTAATTTGATTTCTTTCTAAAAAAGAAGTGTTTAAGGTTTTAAATAGACCACTCAATTCTTAAAAAATGTGAATATTCTAAAGCCTTTTTAACTATATTTGCCAACATTAGTTAATCAATCAACAAAATCAATTTGAGCATGAGTCATTCAATAAAACCAGGTGTTGCAACAGGCGATGATGTGCAGCAAATTTTTCAATATGCAAAGGAGAAAGGTTTTGCTTTACCTGCCATTAATGTTACAAGTACAAGCACAGTTAATGGTGTAATGGAAACAGCAGCTAAATTAAAAGCGCCCGTTATTATTCAATTTTCTAATGGTGGTTCAATCTATTTTGCAGGAAAAGGTTTGTCAAATAAAGAAGAAAAAGCAGCAATTTTAGGCGGTATTTCTGGTGCAAAACACATACATCAATTAGCTGAAGCTTATGGTGCAACCGTAATTCTGCATACAGATCATTGTGCGAAAAAACTATTACCTTGGATTGATGGTTTATTAGAAGCAGGTGAAGAGCATTTTCTTCAAACAGGAAAACCACTTTACAGCTCACACATGATTGATTTATCAGAAGAACCAATCGAAGAAAACATTGAGCTTTGTAAGCACTATTTAGCTCGTATGAGTAAAATTGGAATGACTTTAGAAATTGAGTTAGGAATCACTGGTGGTGAAGAAGATGGTGTTGATAATACAGACGTAGATAATTCAAAATTATATACTCAGCCGGAGGAAGTTGCTTATGCGTATGAAGAGTTAATGAAAGTTTCGCCTCGTTTTACAATTGCAGCGGCTTTTGGAAATGTTCATGGCGTTTATAAGCCAGGAAATGTGAAATTGACACCGATTATTCTAAAAAATTCGCAGGATTTTGTTCAACAAAAATTTAATACTGGTGTTAATCCAGTCGATTTTGTTTTTCACGGTGGCTCAGGTTCAACAGTTGAAGAAATTAGAGAAGGAATTAGCTACGGAGTTGTGAAAATGAATATTGATACAGATTTACAATTTGCATTTACAGAAGGAGTAAGAGATTACGTTGAAGCAAAAATTGAATATCTTCGCACTCAAATTGGAAATCCTGATGGGGATGATATTCCAAATAAAAAGTTTTATGATCCACGTAAATGGATGAGAGAAGGAGAGTTAACATTTAATAAAAGATTGGAACAGTGTTTCGCAGATTTAAATAACGTAAACACTTTATAATTTAAAAATAGAAAAAATGAGCTGGTTTAAACGAAAAAAGGAAGGGATTACTACTTCTACAAGCGACAAGAAAGAAACGCCTGAAGGATTATGGATACATTGTTCCAACTGTAAAACGTTATATACCACAGATGATTTTGCGACTAAGAATTTCGTTTGTGATAGATGCAATCATCACGAACGAATTGGTTCTGAAGAGTATTTTCATGTCATTTTTGATGAAGGACAATATATAGAATTGGATGAAAATCTAACTTCTGGTGACCCTTTAAATTTTGAAGACACAAAAAAATATACCGACCGTATTGTGGCAACACAAAAAAATACAGGTTTGAAAGATGCAATTCGCACGGCTAAAGGCAAATTAGACGGAATGGATTTCGTAATAGCTGCAATGGATTTCTCCTTTATTGGTGGCTCAATGGGTTCAGTAATGGGAGAAAAAATTGCAAGAGCAATAGACGAAGCAATTAAAATCAATGCGCCTTTCATGATTATTTCTAAATCAGGTGGTGCACGTATGATGGAAGCCGGTTATTCATTAATGCAAATGGCAAAAATATCTGGAAAATTAGGTCAGTTAGCAGAAGCAAAATTACCTTACATTTCCTATTTGACCGATCCAACAACAGGAGGAGTTACTGCTTCTTTTGCAATGTTAGGTGACATAAATATTGCAGAACCTGGAGCTTTAATTGGTTTTGCTGGCCCACGTGTTGTGAAAGAAACAATTGGTCGCGATTTGCCGGATGGTTTCCAAACTTCTGAGTTTTTATTAGAACATGGTTTCTTAGATTACATTATTGATCGAGCAGAGATTCGTTCTCGTTTATCAATGTCTCTGAAAATGTTTATGTCTTAAGATAGTGTTTATTTTTTATGTATTGAATTTAGTTAGTTATTACTTCCTAAAAATAAATTGAAGCGGATAATCAAATCTTTTAGCCCAAGCTTTTTCAGAATGATCTTCTCCTGAAAATTTTAATGACATCCAATTGCCTTCTTTGTATCCTTTTCGTTCCATAATTTTATCTACTTTCAATTGATAAGGTTCGTAATAGGCATCCAATGTTTCTGTTCCGTAATCAAAGTAAATTTTATGATTATTTGGTGAGGGAAGTTTTTTGTTTAGGTAAGCAAAAAATGCTTCGGGTAGTTTAGGATTAATAGAACCCGGAAACATACCAGGCCAATGGGTAGAAATGCATAAGGCTCCACCAAATATTTTTGGATATTCGCATAAGGCATACCAAGAAATCATTCCTCCAAAACTTGATCCACCAATAAATGTATTTTCTTGATTAGGAAAAGTTGAAAAATGAGAATCGATAAAGGGTTTAAGTTCTTTAGCAATGAATTTCAGATAGTTATCAGCTTTAATTTTTAAGGGCTCAATGTCTTTAGTAACCATTAACTGTTTTCTTACAGAAATCTGTGTTTCTTTTGGTAATTGAGAAAATGGTTTTTGGGGCATATATTCAAAACGACGTTGATTTCCATTATTCCAAATACCAACAACGATAAAAGGTTTTATTTTATTTTTTGAAATCAAATTAGAAGCTGTTTCATCTACTTTCCATTCTTGTTTATTCCAAGTAATGGTTGAATCGAAAAGCATTTGCCCATCGTGCATATAGAGTACAGGATACTTCTTTAAACTATCATAGTCTTCAGGAAGCCAAATAGAAATTGTTCTTGAATCAACATATTTAGATTGGAAGTTTTTTATTTCAATAATTTCACCTTTAGCTACTTGACCAAAAAGTGAATTTGTTTGAACTATTAAAATGATAAATGAAGTAAAAAATAATTGAATTCTTGATTTCATACGAGACAAAATTATCAAAAAAAAAGAGGCCATTTTTCAACAGCCTCTTTAAGATTAAATATTAGAAATTCTTATGCTTTCAGTTTTTTAGAAAAATCGATTAGTATTGGTGTCGCAACACAAAGTGAAGAATAGGTTCCTATTACAACACCTACAAGCATTGCAAAAATGAATCCTTTGATTGCTGGGCCACCAAAAATGAACATAATTAATAATACTACAAACAAGATCATTGATGTATTAAATGTTCTACTCAAAGTTGCATTTAAAGATGTATTTATGATTTGGTGATGGTGATCGTCTGGACCCGCTTTCGACAAGTTTTCCCTTATCCTATCAAATACAATTACAGTATCATTCATTGAGTAGCCTATAACGGTTAATATTGCGGCAATAAATGATTGATTAACATCTAAACTAAACGGTAAGTAACCATGCAATAAAGAAAAAATTGATAGTACGAAGAAAGCATCATGAGCTAAACCAAGAATTGCTCCTAAAGAATATTGCCAATGACCAAATCTCATTAAAATATAGGTGAAAATTGCGAGTAAAGATAATGAAATTGATATAACCGATGAAGACCACATTTCTTTAGAAACGGAAGATGAAATACTTCTTGATTCTACAATTTGATAATTCCCTAATTTTTCTTTTGATGCATCCAAACCTTCTTTTAGTTTATCAGTTACAACTTTTGTTGAAGCATCATTATTTAGTTTGTAGTTCGTTACGATTTCTACGTTGTAATCATTTGATTTAGTTTTTAAATCAATTGAAGCAACTTCGCCATTTTCTACAAAAACTTTAGATAGGTTTGTTCTTAAATATTCGATATCTGCTTTATTTTCAAATTTAGCAACAAACGTTCTACCACCTGTAAACTCAACACTTTGTTTCAAACCTCTTGTTGCCATTCCAACAATTCCTATGATAGTTACACTTATTGAGAAAATGTAGAAGTATTTTCTATTTCCTACCCAATTGAAATTAAAGTTTTGAAATAATCCGTTAGAGAATTTAGTACTAAAAGAAATACTTTTTCCTTTATCTAACCATGAATTAATAATTAATTCAGTAATTACGATTGCAGAGAACATTGAAGTGAAAATACCAATGATTAATGTTGTTGCAAATGATTCGATTTCTCCTGTTCCGAATATTTTCAAAGCGATTGCTACAAGTAAATGTGTTACGTTCGCATCGATAATTGATGGAAGTGCTTTTCTAAAACCAACAGCAAGTGATTCTTTTAAGTCTTTACCTCTTTTTTGTTCTTCTCTTATTCGCTCAAAAATCAAGATATTGGCATCGACTGCTGTACCGATTGTTAAAACGATACCAGCAATTCCAGCTAAAGTTAAAACAGCACCAAAAGAAGCTAAACAGCCGAATATAAAGATAACATTCACCGTTAAAGCGACATTGGCAGCAAGACCAGCTTTTCCATAGTAGAAGTACATATATAACAATACAGCTAAGAATGCCACGCCAAATGAAATAAGTCCAGCTGTTGAATTCTCTTTTCCAATTGTAGGCCCAACTTTCATTTGATCTTTAATTACACAAGGCGCTGGAAGAGCTCCACCATTTAAAAGTCCAGATAAATCTTGTGCTTCTTCAAATGTGAAACTTCCTGAAATTTGCGTATTACCAGTAGTGATTGGGTTCATAACACGAGGTGCGCTAAATACAACACTGTCCATTGTAATTGCAACAACTTTTCCAACATTGTCAGATGTCATTCTTCCCCATTCATCAGAACCTTCAGCAGTCATTTCCAAATCAACGGTAATTTTCCCATCTCTTTGGTCGTAACCTGTTGATGCTTTGCTAATATGTTCGCCTCTTACTCTTGCTTTTCCAGATTCAGGAACTTTTATTGCATAAATAAAATAAGCAGTTCTATTTGATTTGTCGTCAATTTTTTCTGGGTCAGCTGACCACATGAAAAGTAAATCTTGAGGCAAGGCAGCTAAAATATCTTTTCTTCTCAATAAATTTTGAACAGCGACTTTATTAGCTGTCTGAACATATCCAACTGCGTAATCACCAACGGGTGTTATTAAATCTGATAAACCTTTTGTTTTGGTAGATGACAAAGAAGTCAAAGATAAGTCTTCCTCTTTTTCAGTTTTTGTCGTGTCTTCTTCAATATCAAGTGTTAATTTTTGTTCTTTTTGAGTAGACAACCTTGAAGCTTCTTGCCATTGAATTTGAAACTGACTTAATTGATATGTTTCATAGAATTCTAAGTTAGCAGTTGATTGTAATTTTTTTGCAACTGTATTTTCATCTTGAACACCTGGTAGCTCAATGTACAAACGATTTGTAGCAGCATCTCTTTGGATATTGGGCTGCGCAACACCAAATTGATTGATACGACGACTCATGATTTGTTCAACTCCGTCCATAGACGAACCAATTAATTTTCTGAAGTATGTCTCAACGTCATCATCGGAAGATTTAACACCGATTGATTCACCTTTAAATAAGTAATTTAAAGGTAATCCTTTGTTCATTTCTTTGTGCGTATCAATAAAAACAGTTAAAAAGTCACCACCATTATTATTGCAAATTGATTGTGCTTTTTCAAAAGTTTTTAGAAAACGCAAATCTTTTGGATTTTTAGCATGATTTTTAATTAAATCAGGAGTTGAGATTTCAAGAGAAACACTCATACCTCCAACCAAGTCAAGTCCAAATGCTAAAGATCTTTTTTTCACTTCAGAGAAAGTAGAACCTATTACAGGGTAAACTGGTTTTTCACCTTTTTCTCTTAGAATTTCATTAATAAAAGCAGATTTTGCTATATCTTCATCTTCAGGGTTTTTGAAATCAACGTATGTGTTATTTGGTAATAACGCTGGTTCTTTCGTTGTTTTTACTTGCTCCTTTAGCTGATTTACTTTCAGCACTGCCTCTTTCTCTGCTTTTTTCTCGACATTACTTGCTACCCAAGTAAATGACAATTGGTAAACACAAACAACTGTCAATAAGATAGTTAGAGACCAAAAAAATCCTTTTAAACGCATTTTTGTAAATTTGAATTTGAATTAAGGGTGCAAATATAGAATTTACGTTTCGTAAAATCAACATTCATAGTGTTTATTAAAGAAATACTTTAAAAGAGCGCAGTTATTCAACGTAATTCTTCTGCAAAAACAAGCATTTTATTAACATAATTCTCCCAACTATTTTCATTATTGTATAGCTGAATATTTTGAGTGAATTCCTTAGGATTATAGATTTCGTAGAAATTTTTGATTTGTTTGACAAGTGCTTTTTCATTTACTTCTTCGGCAATCAATCCTGTTCTACCATGAGTAATTGTTTCGGCTAATCCTCCAACATTTGTTGAAATAACTGGAACTTCAAAATGATACGAAATATTGGTGATTCCACTTTGTGTTGCTGAACGATAGGGAAGTACACAAACATCAGCAGCTGAGAAAAAGTTAGTTACTTCTGAATCGTCAATGTATTGATTGTAAAGTTTGACTTTTTTGTCTAATTTTTTTTCTTTGATGATGCTTGCGTATTTTTCGAAGCTACCGTATACTTCGCCAGCAATAACTAAAATATACGTTTCGTCTAAAAGTGAAAGAGCGTTTAATAGAATATCTAAACCTTTATAGTCACGTATTATTCCGAAAAATAGGAGTACTTTTTTACCTGAACACTCTGAAATTCCTAGTTTTTGAAGCGCGATAGTTTTTGGAATTTTTTCACCAAAATGATTGTAAATTGGATGTGGAATCAAAATGTGTTTCGCTTTTGGTAAGTAGAACAGTAGATCTTTTTGAACTTGTTCAGACATTACAATAAAGCCATCATTTCGATTCAAAAAAAAACGGTTAAAAGCATCGTCAAAGAAACGTCTTTCGTGAGGTATTACGTTATCAAGTATTGCTAAACGAATTGTTTTTTTTTCTTGTTTACCTAAAATCCAACCAAAGCTTGGGGCAAAAAATGACATCCAATAACGTGAAATAATCAAATCTGGATGAAGATTTCTTATTTTTCTGGCTGTTGATATATAGGTAAATGGATTGATAGAATCTAACCATCGCTTGGATGGAATTTTATCAGCAGTATCGTTCTTACTAACTAATTGTGTTTTTCCAGGGAATAATAGCTTTGGATATTGTCGAGTAAACGTAACAGCTTCGACATCGTGTTTTTTTTCAGCTTCTCGATATAAATGTGCGCTAAATTGAGCTATGCCACCTCGAAAAGGATAAAATGTAGAGAGGAAAACTATTTTCATTTAGCTTGTTAGAATTTAAAATGTATTCGCTGCGGCGAATCTAGAATGTAAAATTTATGGAAATTATTTAGTTTCCGAAATTCGTTAAAGTCATGAAAATTTCTTTACCTGATTTAATATTTAAGGTGTCGAAGTTTGATATTTGGATGTCTTTGTAATACTTCTTTACCATTCCAACTCGGTTTGCATAAACTTCATATTTCCGTTTAAATTCAATTAAGTTTCTTTTGTTCTCTTGCTCCACAATCAACGTGCTATCAAAAGTAAAACCATTAATAACTCTTGATTTGTGAATGTCGGTAAAGCTACAATTTAGTTTTCCATCAGTATTAAATTGATTCGGATTCCAAGTTGTAAATTCAGAAACTGGAAAAACTAACTTTACAATTCGTTGGTTTTCTTCCACTAATTCAGCCTTATTATTGAATACAATTGTTGACCATAAATCTGATTGAATCCACGATTCAGATGAATTTATTCTTTTGTAGCGAACATAATTAAATGCTAATCTACCAGCATTGTCAGTGAAAGTGTCTTCAATAATACATTTTAATTGATAGTAATTTGTGTCGTGTTGTACAGAAGCATTTTCATCATGTGTAATTTCCATTACATCGTATTCGATAAACTTTCCTGATTGCAGTTCGTAATAAGAACTGTAAAGAAATTGATTGCTATTAACTAATTCTTTCTTACAAGAACTTAGTAGTAAAAAAGAGCCAATTGCTGAAATTAAGAAAAATCGTAAGCTTGCTTTCATAATAGTCAAAAGTACAAAACTTATTGATTCGGGTCAATACCTTGTTTTTCACATTTCACTAAAAATTCTTCTAACTCTTTTCCTTTTAAAGAAATACCGTTTTGATATAAGGTATCGCTAGTTTTAATTCCTTTTGAGTTATAAGAATATGCCCAACCATGTGGCAAACCATCTTTGTAACGAACTTTACCTACTAAAACACCCTTCATGTCAAACTCTTGCCATTCACCTGTTTTTAGTCCTTTTAAATAACTGCCTGTTTTCTTTAACTTTCCATTTGAGAAAAATTCTTTGAATTCACCATTTAAAACACTGTCTTTATAATTAGAAATGGATAGAATGTCCATTTTTCCAGATTCTTGTTGGCTTCTTAAGTAATAAAGTACTTTTTTTCCGTTTAGCTTATCTTCCTTAAATTCCTCTGTCCCAATTAGGTACCCTTCAATATTGTAGTTTGCCCAAACAGAATCTTTTTTTTGATCCCAAAATGGTCCTTCACTCATTATTCTTTGTTTTTATGATAATAGTAGCCATAAGATCGCTTACTATTTGGAATGTGTTCAATAATTGTTCTTACTTCTCCCGTTGGATAATAATAAGTGAATTCACCTACTGGAACATCGTCTTTAAATTGACCTTTGTAAATTAAAACAGCACTATTCGGATAATTTTTCTGCCAAGCGCCTTGTTTTCTTCCTTTTGCATCTTTTTGATTGATTTGAGCAAAAGTTATAAAAGGCAATAGAATAAAAAGAAAAATAAACTTTGTCATATTAGTTGATTTAATTCAGTCAAAGATTTTACCACACAATCAGCTTTAACGGAGACTTTCTCTTCGGTAACAATGAGTACTGTCTTCATTCCAAGTTTCTTGCCAAAAATCAAATCAGTATTGGTGTCGCCTACCATGATAGCTTTTGAAAAATCAACACCAGGATAAAGTTCTTTTGCCATTTTCCCCATACCAATTGATGGTTTACGCATAAAAGGTTCTTGATCTTTCTGTTCAGTTGCTGCGAAAACTCGGGTGATTTTACCTCCAATTTTTTCAATATCCAATTTCATTTGATGATGAATTTCTTCTAAAGCTGCTAAAGAAATTTTTTCTAGTGCCACGCATTGCTGATTGGTGACAACGAAAACATATTTGAATTTAGAGCTCAATGAAGCAAATGATTCTAAAACACCTTGTTTAAAGTGAAAGTCTTTATAATCCAAGACGTATCCGCTCATGATTCGTTCGTTGATAACACCATCTCTGTCTAGAAAAAGCGTCCAATTTTCATCTACCGTCCAATCTAGCATTATTTAATTTCTTTTTCGACCAAATAATGATTCCGAGTCGACGAATTTCGGCCAATCAACTCAGCAACAAAACCTGCTAAAAAGAATTGAGTTCCAATAATCATTGCAACCAAACCAATAAAAAATTCGGATCTTTCTGCCAACTTGGTCGCCGTTTTATGAATGAAGAGTTTGTCAATTCCTAAGAAAAAAGCAATTCCAAAACCGATAATAAACATTAGAGTTCCTAAAGCTCCAAATAAGTGCATTGGTTTTTTACCAAATTTCCCCATAAAAGCAACAGTCATCAAATCCAATGGGCCATTTAAAAAACGATTCAATCCGAACTTTGTAACTCCAAATTTACGTGCTTTGTGTTGCACTACTTTCTCTCCGATTTTTGTAAAACCAGCATATTTTGCCAAAGCAGGAACATATCGGTGCATGTCGCCATATAATTCGATGCTTTTCACAACCGAAAGTTTATAAGCTTTCAATCCGCAATTAAAATCGTGTAAGTAAATACCTGTTATTCTGCGTGCTGCCCAGTTGTAAATTTTAGTCGGAATCGTTTTTGAAAGTGGATCGTGGCGTTTTTTCTTCCAACCAGAAACTACATCAAAATCGTCAATGGTTATCATTCTGAACAATTCTGGAATCTCGTCGGGCGAATCTTGCAAATCGGCATCCATTGTAATCACAACCTTTCCCGAAGCCATTTCAAAACCATTGTGTAAAGCAGCCGATTTTCCGTAATTGCGCTGGAATTTAATTCCTTTAACATTCGAATCAAGTTGGCTTAAACTTTCTATAACTTTCCACGACTTGTCTTTACTTCCGTCATCGACGAAAACAACTTCGTAGGTCAATTGGTGTTCATTGACTACTTTTTTAATCCATTTATGTAATTCTGGCAAGGATTCGTCCTCGTTGTATAAAGGAACTACTATGGAAAGATCAAGTTGCATAAGCTGTGTAATTTGTTCAAAAATAAAAGTAATATCCACTTAATAACTCAAGGAGTTGAAGATTATTACACAAAGGAGTGTTTGCAATGAGGGGGAAACATCTTTTTGATTTTAAATCTATTAAGTTTCATGTCTAATTTCAATTACAAACAATGTAATTAATGTAACAAGCAGAAATTTCAAAATAAATTATATTTGATTCTAAAATGCACAAAAAACTCAAAAAAAAAGGCCGATTTTCATCGACCTTTAAAACTTGGGGAGAAAGACGGGTCTCGAACCCGCGACCTCCGGAACCACAATCAGGCGCTCTAACCAACTGAGCTACAATCTCCATTTTAAGTGGATGCAAATATAATAAAATCTTATTTAAATCAAACACAGAATTTTATTCATTCAAAAAAAAACTGCCGCAATTACTCACGACAGTCCTCAAATGTTTGAAGTAAAGGGAATTACAATGTTCCTCTTTTCGCTTGTTCTCTTTCGATGGATTCAAATAATGCTTTAAAGTTACCAGCTCCAAATCCCCTTGCTCCCATTCGTTGGATTATTTCAAAAAATAACGTTGGACGGTCCTCAACTGGTTTTGTGAAAATTTGTAATAAATAACCTTCTTCGTCCGCATCAATCATAATTGACAAGCTTTGAAGCACTTTTATATCTTCTTTCATCATTTCCATGTGAACACCTAAACGAGCAGGAATTTCATCATAATATGATTGAGGTGGCGCTGACAAAAACTCTACACCTCTTGCGCGTAATTGTGTAACAGCATTAATGATATCATCGGTCGCAACTGCGATGTGCTGCGCTCCAGGTCCTTCGTAAAAATCAATATACTCCTCAATTTGCGAACGTTTTTTACCTACTGCTGGCTCATTGATTGGAAATTTGATTCTACCATTTCCGTTTGACATTACTTTTGACATCAAAGCTGAATATTCTGTATGAATTTGATTGTCATCGAATGAAAGGAAATTTACAAAGCCCATAACGTCTTCGTACCATTTCACCCACGTATTCATTTCTCCCCAACCAACATTTCCAACCATGTGGTCGATGAATTTTAATCCCACAGGTTCTGGATTATAGTCTGATTCCCAAGTTTCGAATCCCGGCAAGAAAATTCCATTGTAATTTTTGCGTTCCACGAAAACGTGAACTGTTTCACCGTAAGTATATATTCCTGAACGAACTACTTCGCCATGTTCGTCTTTTTCAAGAGTTGGTTCCATGAATGAGACCGCACCTCTTTTTGTCGTCTCTTCCCAAGCTGAAGTTGCGTCATCTACCCAAAGTGCGATAACTTTCACCCCGTCACCATGCTTTTTAACGTGCTCACCAATTGGAGAATCGCTTCGTAATGCAGTCGTTAAAACCAATCTGATTTTATCTTGCTTCAAAACATACGAAACGCGATCTTTCATTCCAGTTTCTAATCCTGCATAGGCATATGATTGAAAGCCAAATGCTGTTTTGTAAAAATGCGCTGCTTGTTTGGCATTACCTACATAAAATTCCACATAATCCGTTCCTAATAATGGAAGAAAATCTTGTGCGCCTTCGAAGATTTTTTCTAATCCGTATTCTACGTTTTTTACTGCTTTTTTTGTATTTTCTAATGACATCTTTTTAATTTTTAATGTTTAATGTTGAATACTCATAATTCAAAATTAATAATTCAACATTCAAAATTGATTTAATGTATCCACGACTTTTCATACCCTTCTAATTCAATTCCCAAAGCCGACTTTGTAACTTTTAAGGGCTTAAAGGTATCAATCATTACGGCTAATTCCAAAGTTTCTTTTTTTCCAATACTTCTTTCGTAAGCTCCTGGGTGCGGTCCGTGGGGAATTCCAGCTGGATGTAAAGTGATTTGTCCATGTTGGATATTGTTACGACTCATGAAATCACCATCAACGTAATAAAGAACTTCATCTGAATCAATATTACTGTGATTATAAGGTGCAGGAATTGAATCTGGATGATAATCGTACAAACGAGGCACAAAAGAGCAAATTACAAATGCCGAAGTTTCAAATGTTTGATGAACTGGTGGTGGTTGATGAATTCGACCTGTTATTGGTTCAAAATCGTGAATGGAAAAAGCATACGGGTAATTATATCCGTCCCAACCTACCACATTAAAAGGATGATGCGCATAGACGAAATCGTACAAAACGTCTTCTTTTTTGATTTTGATTAAGAATTCACCTTCTTCATTGTGCGTTTCCAATTCTGAAGGCGGTCGCATGTCTCTTTCGCAAAAAGGCGAATGTTCCAACAATTGACCAAACCAATTTCTATAACGTTTTGGTGTATAAATAGGATGAAATGATTGAATAATTAACAAACGATTGTCATCATCATTGAATTCCAATTGATAAATCATACCACGTGGGACCACTAGATAATCACCATATGCGAAATCAATATTTCCCAATTGTGTTCTTAATTTTCCTGAACCTCTGTGAACAAAAATCACTTCGTCTGCATCCGCATTTTTATAGAAATAATCTTTCATAGAAGCTTGAGGTGCAGCCAATTCAATGTATACATCGCTATTCACCAAAATTGGATTTCTACTTTCCAAATAATCTTTATTCGGTGTAACTTGATATCCTTTAAAACTACGAGGCATTAAATTCTTTTCAAATGCAATCTCTGGGGCAATATTTTTCTCACCTCTCACTTCTTTAATCGTAGTCGGAGGTTGAATATGATACAACAAAGTAGACATACCATCGAATCCAGTTGTGCCGAAAAGTTGTTCATGGTACAAATCACCATTTTCTTGTCTAAAAACAGTGTGACGTTTGTGAGGTATCTTTCCTAATTTTTGATAAAAAGGCATAATAAAAATTTTAATTAACTTGAGGATAAATAAATGTACTAAAAACTTTATCTAGTTTTCAATTGGGTTAATCTTTAGTTAGCATGTTTAAATAAATACACAAGACAACAAATATAAATGAATCGAATGTATTAAATAATGATTTTATTCAATTTTTTACCGAGTGAGTCTTTTTTACTGGTGATGTTGCATTAAAAAGTAATTCGCTTAAATTTGTCAACTATTGAATTTGAAATTTATGTCAAAAATACTAATTATTGGAGCAGGAGGTCAAATAGGCAATGAACTCGTTTTGGAACTCAGAAAATTAAAGGGAAATAATGCCGTTATTGCTGCAGATGTGAAAGATCATTGTCCTCCTCTGCTTTTAAATGGTCCGTATGTGAAAATTGACGCTCTTGATAGAGAAGGTGTTCGTAATTACATCATTTCAAATGAAATCAAAGAAGTCTATTTATTAGCGGCATTGCTTTCGGCTACGGCTGAAAAAAATCCAGATTTTGCTTGGAAATTGAATATGGAAGGATTGTTCACAATTCTAGATTTGGCAAAAGAAGGACATATTTCTAAAATATTTTGGCCGAGTTCAATTGCAGTTTTTGGACCGACAACACCGATGGATAGAACGCCACAGCGTACGATTATGGAACCTACAACGGTTTATGGAATTTCCAAACAAGCGGGCGAAAGATGGTGCGAGTATTATTTCAATAAATTCAATGTGGATGTTAGAAGCATTCGTTATCCGGGTTTGATTTCATACAAAAGTTTGCCAGGCGGAGGAACAACAGATTACGCAGTTGATATTTTTTATAAGGCTAAAGTAGGCGAGAAATTTACTTGTTTTTTGAAAGAAGATACCGCTTTACCTATGATGTTTATGGAGGATGCAATCAACGCAACAATTCAATTAATGGATGCTCCTTCAGAAAATGTAAAAATTCGCTCTGCCTATAATTTAGGTGGAATTAGTTTTACACCAAAAATGATTTCAGAAGCCATTAAAAAAGTGATGCCAAACTTCGAAATCGTTTACCAACCTGATTTCCGACAAGCAATTGCCGATTCATGGCCTAATTCCATCGATGATTCGTTTGCTCAAAAAGATTGGGGTTGGAAACATCAATTTGACTTAGAGGCAATGGTAAAAGTGATGTTGGAAAATGTACAAGTGGAATTATTAGCGACCAAATAATCGTTTTAATAACTGTTCTATTTGCTTTTATGATTTATTTGAAAATCATTATTAAAGATGCTCAAACAAGCTTTTAGTCAATAGCTTGTTTTATTTTATCTTTGTCGCATTAATTCTCTGAATGGAAACAATTGTTGGTACTGATTGCGAACAAGCTCGTCTTTTATTAGAAAAAGGGGAAGTTGTTGCAATTCCGACGGAAACAGTTTACGGTTTGGCTGCAAATGGATTAAATGAATCGGCTGTTCTAAAGATATTTGAAGCGAAAGGACGTCCATTGAATAATCCATTGATTCTGCATTTTATTTCAAAGGAGGCAATCCAACCTTTTATTATTGATTTCCCTCCAGTTTTAGATAAGTTAGCGACTCATTTTTGGCCAGGACCCTTGACCTTATTGTTGGAAAAATCTAATTTGGTACCGGAATTAATTACTTCAGGGTTAGATCGAGTTGGTGTAAGAGTTCCTTCTCAAACTTTGGTTCAAGAGTTGCTTCAAAGTTTAAGTTTTCCATTGGCTGCACCTAGTGCTAATCTGTATGGAATGATTAGTCCAACACAAGCGACTCATGTAAACAATCAACTTAAAGGTAAAATCCCTTATATTTTAGATGGAGGCCCTTGCGAAGATGGAATTGAATCAACGATTATTGGCTTGGAGAATGAGCAAGTAATTGTTTACCGTTTAGGTGGAATTTCATTGGAACAAATTTCAATTGTAATCGGTTATATTCCTCAATTAAAAAATCATATAGAAAACCAACCATTGACAAGTGGAATGGTTAAGCATCATTATGCGCCCAATACTCCTTTTGCTTATTTAGAAAGTGATTTTGTTTTTGAAGAAGATAAAAAAGATGGATTTATTCTATTGAAAGACAATCGGCCTGAAATTCCGATTACTCAAAAGTATATTCTTAGTAAGACGGGAGATTTTAAAGAGGCAGCGCAGAAGTTATACGCTGCAATGCACCACATGGATCAAAAGTGTTTCACACGATTATATATTGAAAAATTCGAAGAAATTGGATTGGGGATTTCTATGAACGATCGATTAAATCGTGCAACAAAAAAGTTCGAAGAATAATTTAATCAGTGGTTTCGTTTATGACTGATG
>CAMDGP010000017.1 GCA_945897765.1 Chitinophaga pinensis | reverse complement strand
GAATGTATAATTTCAATCAACTGATTTATTCTAAAGATGTTTTCCAATTGGCAATGTATGGCAACGAAGGTTTTTTAGGTGATACTGCCAATTTATCGGGAACACAATTCAAAAGCACGACTTTTCAAAAAATTGGTTTTGGATTCATTGATAAATTTTCAAAATCTTCAGTTACCTTAAATTTAGTTGGCTTAAACAATAGTGCGTCTATCAATTTAGACCGTCTAGAAATGTATCAATCTGCTGGTGCTGATACTTTGAAAGTAGCTTACACTGGTGACTATGATTTTTATAAAAATTCAGGATTTCTCAAAGGAATTGGGGTTGCTTTGGATTTTGATTTTCGCTTTAATAGCAAAAACAAAAAAGGAGATGCAATCTATTTTCAAGTAATGGGCCGAAATCTTGGATTCGTGAGTTCAATTAGTTCACAGTCAACTTATTCATCCAATAGCCAAGTTGCTTACACAGGTTTTTCCTACGATGAAATTATCAATGGTGGATCAATAATTAATGATAATGTTGCCTTGATGGATTCATTGGGTATTGAAGAATCATCATCTAAAAAATCGGAATTTTTACCTGGTTTATTACAAGCTTCTAAATTGGTAGATGTCAATTCAAAACGCAAATTACAAGAATTCTATGGAGGAAGAATGTATTTGAGCAAAATTGCGATTCCACAAGTTTTTGGTGGTTTAAATTATCATCCCATTGATTTTTTAAACATAGGTGCAAGCGCTACTTATGGTGGATTTTCTGGCTTACGTGGTGGTGCTTATCTTTCTTATAATTCTCCTAAGATAAACATTGGAATTTCCAGTGAGAATTTATTTAGCAAAATTGGTGTTTCATATTTAATTCGTTTACAATGCGCATTTTAATTCAACTTTTCATACTTTTTGCATTGACAAATGTAAGTGCACAAATTTCCTTCTATAAATTGTATTCTGGAAACAGTTACGATAAAGGTGAAGGAATGATCCAAATGGAAGATTCCTCCTACGTTATAACAGGTTCTTCAGGAAGTTGGGATGGAAATTCACAAGCATTTCTTTTAAAAATTGATAGTTTAGGAAATTATAAATGGAGCCAACAATATGGAGGTTCAGAATCTGAATCTGGAAAACGCGTTCTTTACAACAGCGATTTGGGATTTTATATTGCTGGATTTTCTAACTCCTTTGGTGCTGGAGATTTTGATGCGTATCTAGTTAAAACAGACTTGAATGGAACGAAAATTTGGGAGAAAAATTATGGTAAACCAAACCAATGGGAACGAATCAACGATGCTGTCCTGGCTTTAGATTCTGGAATTGTAATGGTTGGAGAAAGTATCGACATGAATACTGGTAATTCGGATGTTTACATAATTAAAACGGATAAAAATGGCGACACACTTTGGACAAAGCAACTTGGTAGTGTTGGTGAAGATTTTGCAAATTCTATTGTAAAACTCAATAATGATTATCTAATTGGTGGACAATGGTTTATCAGTGATTCCAATATGGTTAAGGGTTTTGTTTTAAAGATTAATGATTTAGGTGAATTAATGTATTTTGATACTATTTCGCACAAAACTGGAAATTACAGTGTGAACGATATTACTATTGGTTTTGATAGATACTACATTGTTGGAAATAGAAATTTTAATAATTCAAATAGTGAATATTATGGAGTTTATGATTTCAACGGTCAATTTTTAAGTCAATATACATTTGTGGTTAGTGGTTCCAACACGATTTTAAACCAAGCTGTCTATGTTCCCAATTTTGACAGGGTTGCGATTGGTTTTCAAACGGTTAATAGTGGAACTTATCAGGATGATTTCGACATCGGAACAGCCTATTTTTCATCTGATTACATGTACTACATTTCCGCTAGCTTGTCAACTGCAATTAATAATTTTGGTTTAGATAAAGTGGGAGATTTAATCCGCACAAACGATGGTGCCTACGCAATGGTCGGTTTTAATACATACATAGAAAGCGGTTTAAATGAGCAAAATGGTGGAAACAATGTATTCGTAATGAAAATTGGTAAAAATGATGTGTTTCCAGTTACGACTGATGCTGTTATTGGTCAATTAGTAGGTATCGAAATAAATTCCGAAATGCTTAAAGGAAAAGTTTATCCGAATCCGTTCAAAGATGAATTTACAATCGAATTGGAAGGCGCCGAAAATACAAATGCTACTTTATTAAATAACCTTGGACAAGAAATCGCTTCATTTAATTTTCAAAGTGCTATTACTTACTCTACTTCCTTTTTATCAATTGGAACTTACTTTCTAAAAATCGGAAACTCGGTAACGAAATTGGTGAAACTGGATTGATAATGTTGAATTTTTAATATTGAATGTTGAATTAAAAAATCTTTTCTTCGAGTAAAGATTCATAACGATTTTCTTCTTCGCCGCGGCTAATAACAATCCCAATTAAAAATCAACACTTCGACGGGCTCAGTGTAAAGAATTAAGCATCAAAAATCAATTTGATTTTCGCCTATCCAACTCTCTCATAATCAAGGAAAGCTCTCTTCCCGTTTGACCAGCAACAGAGGTATTTTCATCGGCTCTTCTTAACAAATAAGGCATTACTTCTTTAACGGGACCAAAAGGAACATACTTCGCAACTTGAAAACCAGCATGTGATAAATTGTACGAAATGTGGTCACTCATTCCCAATAGTTGTGCGAAATAAAAATGCTTGTTATCAGGTGAAATAGTGTTCTCTTCCATTAATTTAGTCAAAATCAAAGAACTTTCTTCGTTATGGGAACCCGCACAAAGCGCAAATACATCAGCATGTTTTACTATGAACTTTAGTGCAGCATTGTAATCAAAATCGGTAGCATTTTTATTGGGTTGAATAGGCGAAGGATAATTCAAGTTTTTTGCTCGTTCGCGTTCTTTTTCCATGTAGGCACCTCGAACTAATTTCACACCATAAAACACACCGTTTTTCTTAGCTAATTCGCAGCAATCTTTCAAAAACTCCATACGATCATGACGATACATTTGTAAGGTATTATAAACGATTGCTTCTTCTTTGTTATATTTCAACATCATTTCAAAGGTCCACGTATCGATTGCATCTTGAATCCACGTTTCTTCAGCATCTATAAACAATGGAACTTTAGCGTCGAAAGCAGCTTTTGCAATTTTGTCGATTCTATTAATAATAATTTGAATTTCTTTTTGCTCCTTGTCTGTGAATTTATGATGTTTATTTGAAGCTTTTTCAAGTAAATCAAAACGTGCAATTCCTGTCACTTTAAACACTGCAAAAGGAATATTGCTGTCATTTTTTGCGCGGTCAATAGTACTGATTATGATATCCACCGTTTTATCAAAATCTTCATCAGAGGTTTTTCCTTCAACTGAATAATCTAAGATTGTTCCAACTTGATAAGAGCCCAAGTGTATAATCGTTTCTGCGCACTCATCTATTGTTTCTCCACCGCAAAATTGTTTGAAAATCGTGGCTTTCACCGGTTTACGAATTGGCAATCCAATATTCAGAGCCAAATTCGTGAAAAACTTGCCAAGCTTTACAAAAGTTGGTGAAGCTATTATTTTAAATAGCCAATAAGCACGTCTTAAATCTTTGTTTGTCTTGCTTTGAAAAGCTACTTCAGTATTATCAAAAGAAACCATGCGTCAAATGTAATTGCTTTTTTAAAAACAGAATCCAATCTTTAAAGTTTAATTACTTTTATGCCACATTTTAAATATGAAAACGCTCTCCAACTCACAAACACAAGTAGAAATTGGTTCAATAACCGAAGGATCTTTAAGTTCCGTTCTTCAGGTTTACCAAAATCACAATTTAATCATCATCGTAGATGAAAATACCCATGATTGTTGTTTGGAATATATGATTACTTCGTTTCCTGAATTGGAACGCGCAGAGGTGATTTTGTTGCCAGTTGGCGAAGAAAATAAAGTAATGGAAGTTTGCTTTCAAGTTTGGCAAGCCTTTACAGAATATGGATTTGGACGAAAAGATTTAGTTATCAATCTCGGTGGCGGAGTGGTTACTGATATGGGAGGTTTTATTGCTTCTATTTTCAAACGTGGACTTAAATTTATAAATATTCCAACTTCACTTCTCGGAATGGTAGACGCTGCAATTGGCGGAAAAACAGGTATCGATTTAGACCACTATAAAAATCAATTGGGAACTTTTTCACATCCAACTCATGTTTTCATTGACCCGATTTTTTTGAGCACTTTACCTGAAGAGGAAATATTTAATGGTTACGCTGAAATGCTTAAACATGCTTTGATTAAAGACAAAGAATTGTGGTCTAAAATTAGAACGATTCACTCCGAAGAAGAATTGACAACAAAGGAGATTATTTGGACTTCTGTAAAAATTAAAAACGACATTGTTGAAAGAGACCCAAGTGAAAAAGGCGAACGCAAAATTTTAAATTTTGGACACACAATTGGTCATGCACTTGAAAGTTATTTTTTGGATAAAACTCCCATTTCCCATGGGCATGCTGTCGCTTTAGGAATGTGTGCAGAGTCGTTTATTTCAATGAAACGAGAATGGATTAGCAAAGAAAATTTTACAGATATTGAAAAAACAATAACTGCTAGTTTTCCAATGATTTCTCTCAGTGCGGACGAGGTTAGTGCTGTAATTTCCTTAATGTATCAAGACAAAAAAAATGAATCTGGAAAAATTCTCGGCAGTCTTTTAAATGGAATCGGCAGCTGTTTGTACGATGTCGAATTAAGCGAAAAAGAAATTGGTGAATCCCTTTTCCATTTGAGTTTATTGGCTAATCCAATGAATTGACAATTACAACTTAACACTTGCAGAAACGTATACATAATTTAAATTGAATTATGGTAATCCAAACTTCAATGAAAAAAATATTTCTCTTCACACTTTTTTAGTACAGTATCAAAAAATTCTTTCGTTTAGTTACTTGTAATTAAGGGTTAAGACTGTTTCAAAAGTCATTAATCGAGGCTTTGCAAAAATTTAATACCGGAGTTAACCCTTGTTAATGAAGACATTAAATTCTTGAAGTAATGATGAGAAATTTGTTTTGCAACGGTCTTGGGTTGTAAATAAATTTAGTCTTTAATAAATTTAAGTCTTACTACTTCGTTGTTGATTGAACAAAATTCAATAAAATAAATCCCCGTGCTTAATAAAGAAACATCAATAATTTTGGTTGGTTCTGAAATCTGAACTAACGCTCCAAATGAAGAAAATAACTTAAGCTCTTTTAACTGAAATTTTGACGTAACGTTGATGTTTAGCTTTTCACTTGTTGGATTAGGGAAAATAGAAATTTCATTAAAAATTAAATCATTAACTCCATTAGTAGAAAGTACATTTATAACTTCACTGTCTGAGTTTAGACTTTGACCATTAGAATTAGATGCAATTAGTGAAAGTGTATAAGTTCCTGGATTGTTAAATTGAATTTCAGGATTTTGACTTGAAACAGTTGTTCCGTTAAAAAATTCCCAACCAGTTGAAGGCGAAATTGCATAATCCCAATCAATTGGACAATTTGATGTTAAATCTGAAACAGAAACTGATTCACCTGTATTAATAGTATTTGAATTCACTGTAAACTCTGAATTTGGCAAAGCTCCACTTCCTTCCTTAATAAAAAAATTGGTGTTTATTGATGGAGAGCAAATTACATCTTTTAACCCTGAAGGCCATTTAACAATTATTGAATCAATTGAATTTTCTGTCCCTATCCCAAACTGAACGTTTAATGTACCCATGTGTCTAAAGCCAATACCTGCTTGAACATCTCTTATCTGTTTGCCCCAATTACCATAAAGTTCAACTCTTGCACCAATTCCATTTCGATTACTTTGAACACCTTCTAAGTTCAATTTAATCCAGTTATTTGAATTTCCACCACTGAAATAAATATTATTACCTACTTGAACATCAAGGAAGCCATCGTTATTTAAATCACCAATTGCTGCAACACCCATTGGTACTTGAATAGGAGTGAATGTAAAATCACCATTATTATACATGATGTAATCATTTGTGAAAACATCAGCAAAACCATCATTGTTAAAATCATAGGAAACGTATTCGATACTTAATCCTGTAAAGACATCCCAACCGCTACCAGTTGTTATGTTCGTAAATGTACCATCACCATTATTTTTCATTACTTTATGGCTTCCATCACTAAAAGAACTTGCACCAACAACCACATCCATATCGCCATCATTATCAAAGTCATTCCAAGCTGACGACCATGTTTGAACCGAATCAGATAGATTGGATTCTATAGAAACGTTAGTAAATGTACCATTGCCATTATTTCTATGTAGTTCATTGATTTTAGCTGTATTTTGACCTCCTCTACATTTAGCAATGAATAAATCTTGAAGACCGTCATTATTATAATCTATCCAAATTGAACCATAGTTTCCACCATTAGGATGATCTCCAATTCCACCTTGATTAAATGTTAAATTTCCATTACCATCATTGATATAATAAACATTTGGTGCTACATCATGACAAACAAAAGCATCTAAATTTCCGTCATTATTGAGATCTACAAAATTACTTCTTTGTGAAAAAACATAATTTGATGTTGTGGAATGACTATAACCAGTTCCATTTCCATTGGATTTTAGAAAACTAACACCATTTCCACCTCCATACAGCAAATCGTTGTATCCATCTTTGTTGAAATCTGCAATGGCCATACTCCATGATGGCATATTCGGAATGGTAGGAGTTGTGTAATTTACAGCATTAAAACCACCTGTATTCGATTGAAAATGAACTTGTACATTGTTCTCGGATACAGAAACAATATCGTCTAAATAATCACCATTCATATCTGAAACAGCAATATTGTAACTTCCAGATATAGTTGATACAAATTCTGGAGTAAAATTTACATAAGTTGTATCAATAACTATTGGTGGTGTTTCTATTAATTCAAAAATAAATCCATTTGCATCCCATTTATCGTCAAACGCTACAAAATATTCTGAACCTTGAAGAACTTGAAATGAAACAAGACATAAATAGCCGGCACCGTTATCATCATCACCAGCAATACAATTTAAAGATCCGCAATTTCCATTATAGATATGTACTCTGTTATCCACATTTCCATTTACAGTAAAGTCTGTTGTAACGGTTACTGTATAGTCATTTGTCGGAATGTACTTATACCATTTTCCATTTGTAGCACCTCCTCCCCCAGAAGCGCAAATTGGATTAGGTATTTCAGTTCCATCTATAGAATCTATTGTGTATGTTCCGGCTGTAATTAATTGTGAAGTCGAACATGTTTGTTGACCAATAACTTTTGTTGTTAAAAGCAAAGTAAAAAGTAATAATTTTTTCATGTTAATCGCAGTTATTAATTGATAATATAAATTGTCGTAATAAGTTTACACCTTCTTCATGTACGATAGTTCTTCCAAGGAGTGGCATTCTATTTCCTGCCTCCGTTGAATTTAAACGAAAGTGCATCATTGATTTATTAATGTTTCCAGGTACTATAATTTCAACTAGACTTGGATTAATTTGTTCATCTGGTGGTACACAAATCCCCATATTTACAGATTCATCAGTTTCGTTAAATGCTAGACGCAAGGGTCTATAATCACAATGACTATTTTCTCGATGACAATGTGCGCAATTAATATCAAGATAAGATCGCAATCTTAATCTTAATGGATAAGTTTCATCGTTATAATCTACAGTTGAGACTATTGAACCTGGAATATTATTTTCTAAAATTCCCAAGGAAACCCACTTTTGTAATTGATTTTGAATTCCTGAAGAAAAAGGATAATCCGTATTTAAATTCTGTGGTTTAATTCCAATTGGAACAGCTTGACTATTCTTTTTATGACAAATTAAACATTCAGTTTCTGATGGAATTCTATAATTTGTAGATTTCGTTACACCATTTTGAAACCAAGAAATAGTTGCGTAAGAACCATCCATTTGCAAATAAGCCTCTGTTTGATCTTCATTCCAAACATATTCTGCAAAGATCCAACCTGTATTTTTTTTGATCATTAAGCGAGTTTCAATAATTTTAGTATTATTTTGTGGTTGAACACTATCATAATAAAAGGTTTTTATCAAAACTGCACCAACGGGTAATTCTATCAGTTCATGATCTGCGACATAAGTTCCTTTTGAACCATTTGGAAGCCACATAAATCTTTTTTTCTTTGCGTAATCGGTAAATAAAGAAGAAGCTGGTTGATAAGGAATAACATCTGTATTTGGTTCTTGATTTTTTAAATCACCTTTAAAAAATTTATAATCAGATAATTTTGGATATGGAACTAAAGTAAGATCAACACTCACATCGTTCTGAATATCCACATCAGTATTAGGGTCATTAATTGTTTTTTTACAAGCAAAAAATGTAATTACCACTAAAAGGAATGAAAACAGTAACTTTTTAGAAAGACTATGACTCATTATATAAATATCTTAATTTAAATCAAATATAATTAAAAATAAGTTGTGAAAAACCAAATTTTTGAATTTCATTTTTTTTTCAATTTTTTTTTCTTCGACCCAAGAGTACCGCGAATAAAACATTTATAAACTATTTTCTTTAATACTTAAAATTACCAAGAAATTCAATTTAAAAAAATTGGGTGGTCAAATGTGTCAGTGAGTACTTTATACCAATTTACTTGTTAAATGACGCAATTGAAAATCTATCTGGTATAATGCCGAGTTAGTTTTCAACAAGTATTTTATATGACTTCGCCGAGGCAAATGAAAAACAACTTCGATATTATTTGTTTAATAAATGAATTCGTTAGATTACAACTCATCACTCGCATAAACGATTTCTCCTTTGATAACCGTTTTCCAAGAGAAATTTTGCTGGAAATTTGGTGCTGATTGCAGCGGGTTTTCGAAAATAACAAAAGTCGCATCCTTTCCTTTTTTCAAAGTTCCAATTCTGTTTTCGTCGAAGGAGGCAAAAGCTGCCCAAATCGTCATTCCACGAATCACTTCTTCCAAACTTAACGCTTCCGAAGACAGAAAACCATTCATTGGTTCATTTGACGCATTTTTTCGCTCCACAGCCGCATGAATTGTCAAAAATGGATTAGTCAATTCCACAGGAAAATCCGTACCAATTGCCAACATTCCATATTGTTTAAGCAAGGTTTTATAGGCGTAAGCACCTTTGAGTCGTTCTTTGCCAATTCTGCTTTCAGCCCAACGTTGATCGGAGACGGCATGTGTTGGTTGCACAGATGGAAAAACTGCATATTCAGCAAAACGAGCAAAATCCAGTGGGTCAACAACTTGTGCATGTTCAATTCGGAAACGATGGTCTTTTTTGCGCTCGAAAGCATTTTTATAAATCGATAAAATCAAAGCATTTGCCGAGTCACCAATACCATGCGTGTTCATTTGATAGTTGTTATTCAAACAAAAATCTGCAATCGACTTAATTTCAGCAATCGAAGTCAACAACAATCCATGCGAATGATGTGCGTCTGAATACGGTTTTTTCAACAAAGCACCTCTTGAACCTAGTGCGCCATCTGCATAAACTTTAAAGCTTCTAATGTGTAAATTCTGAAAACGATATGGACCATTTTTTTGAGCGAAATTAAAGTTCTCTTTTGAAGGTAACAACATCGCATACAAATTGATTTTTAATTTGTTATCTACCACTAATTTTTTGAATAATTGAATGTGTTTGAACTCAATTCCAGCTTCATGAACACCAGTGATACCATACATGAAAAGCTCATTTTGAATCTCAAGTATCATTTCTGAAGTTTCTTTCTGTGTGAATTTTGGCAAGTGTTTTTGAACCAAGTTAATCGCATTATCAATCAATAAACCTGTTGGATTTCCATTTTCAAGTACAATTTCTCCGCCCTCAATTTTAGTGTTCTCATCGATTCCTGCTTTCTTCAATAAATAGTCATTAACCAAAGCAGCGTGACCATCAATTCGTACCAAACAAACTGGAATCGTTGGGAAAAGTTGGTTTAATTTTTCATTACTTGGCAAAGCGGAGTTTCCCCAAAGCGATTGATCCCAGCCTCTACCAATTACGAACTTTTTGTTTTTTCTGCTGGCATACTTTTCACAGCGAACAATCACTTCTTCAAAAGATTTCGAACCAACTAAATCGGCACTTAAACGCTGTTCCGCATAAGAAATCAAATGTCCGTGTGCATCGGTTAAACCAGGATATAAATCTTTACCTTGCGCGTCGATTGATTCATCGTATCGGTATTTATTTAAAATTTGTCGTTCTGGACCAACCTCTATTATTTTTCCATCGCGAATAGCCATTGCTTCTTCAACGGTGTTTAAATCGTCCATTGTGTGAATGCGGGCATTATGGATAACCATATCAACTTTGATTCCTTTCATACAGGAACTTAAGAACAAAAGTAAGAGAAGTGGGAGGTGTTTCATTTTTTTTGATTTTATGCGAGAATGAGAAATGACATTATGACGGAATGAGGAATGAGGAATGAGAGAATGAGGAATGAGAGAATGAAATTAGACTTTTTAGGTGAATTAGAGTAATCTGCAATCCCAAAACTAAAAAGGATAACCAATTCCAAAGTTTATAGAAGGAACAAAAGGCTTAGGCATAATTTTCTTCACTTGGTCTAAAGTCATTCCAAACGTTGTCATTCCTTCCTCATAATATGTTTTTCTAAAATTTTCTTTGTTAAATAAATCTTGGAACACCCATCGAGCACCATCAGCAAAAGCAGGATTATAAATCGGGAATCCGAAATCTAAACGAATAATAAAGAAATCTAAATCCATTCGTACTCCAGCACCAGCTGCTAATGAGATTTGTGGTAAAAAAGTTTTGAATTTAAACTGACTTCCAATTCGACTTTGTTCTTCTTTATACGTCCAAATGTTACCAAAATCTGTGAAAACTGCACCTTTCAAAAGTGAACCCATCGAAAAGCGATATTCTAAGGAACCACCCAAGCGAATATCAGCTATTTGGGTTGCTAAACGATTCGTATCCAAGTGGTATTTGTATGCTCCTGGACCTAAAGAACGTGCTCTCCAACCTCTATTATCATTCGAACCACCTGCGAAAAAACTATAATCATAAGGCATAGATGTTTTTGTATTTCCATAAGGAATTCCGAATCCGGCGTTTAATTTAACGTGACCTGAAGTCTTGTGAGGTAATTTTCTTGTCAAAATATACTGATTGTCAAAGCGAACAAATTGCGAGTAAGGCAAATTATTAAATAAATGCTGATTATTAGCTGTGTCTTGACTAGCCTTGAAAAGTGAAAGCGTATTTCCTGCTGCGTCTAATGAAGCTGTGTAGTAAATATCTGCATTTAAAAAGCGCTTGTTACCATCTTTGAAATCCTTGTCTTTGTTGTTGTATTCAAAACTGAATTTCATGTCTTGCCAAATAAATTGATTGCTGTATGTATTCGTTAAAAACACATCGTTAATTTGATTTAATTGGTTAGTAAAGGCAGTGCTTTTATCGATATTTACGAATTTAATAATCGAAGCACCTGGCAAACCAATTTGGAAGATTTGGGTCTTCCCAACAAAGAATTTCCACAAGTAATTGAGCTGAAAGACACGTCTATCGAAGATATCACGATTTTCCCAGTTGAATGCAACTGCCATCAAGGTTCTTGGTTTTTGACGTTTTGACATTTTAGTAACTGGCACTGGAAACAGCCCTGGTAAGTCAAATTTAATACTCGGACCAATTTCAAAAGTATTAAAGGTGCGAGAACGTGTATTATCAGCAAAAACTTGAGGTTGCGATTCAAAACCACCACCAATCGAAATAGTCATCTTTTGTGCGCCTTTTGTCAAGTTTTTATTGGTGTAATTCACAGATGCTGATACACCTAATAGACCAAAAGAAGTGGTGAATTTAGGCTCAATTCCAAAAGAATGTTTTTTTGCAGCTTGAAGAAAATAATGAACATTTACTTTATTTGTTCCTTGAATTTCAACAATTTCTGTTTTTATTGAAGTGAAAATCCCCAATTGATTCAAGCTACGATAACTTCTATCAAGGTAATATTCTTTGTATTTGTTATCGTGCTCCAAATAGTTTTGCAACTCCAAAAGTCCTGGTCGAACCCAAGGGCTTTTTCCATTATAAGTTACATTAATCACCCGAAAAGGATCTTTACTTCCTTTTGGTAATTTTTTCTGTTTCAATTTCTTATTTGAATAATTTATTTCTTCATACTTTATTTTATTCAGTGTAACAATATACTTTTCAAATTCAGGGTTTTTATTGTTATAAATATTCTTTTCTTTTAATTCCTTGTAAAAATCACCTTTATAATTCAGTGTATCAGCCAAATGGAAGAAAACATCATTTACAACTGTCGTTTTAAAAGGAACCTTGATTAGTGAGTCGCTATTATTTGGATCAGGAATGTAACGGTCTTCAAATTTTACAACAAGATTAACTTTCATTGTTGTTTTGAAAGTATCCGCCAAAAACTTAATGTTTGAACTGTAAAATTTATAAATCTCTTCGTCGCGCATAAATTTGGCAACTGTTTCACGATAATCATCCAAGTAATTGATGTCGAAAGGTTTTCCAATAAGTGGATTTTCTCCCGTTCCTTCCATGGTTCGTTTTAAAAAAAGATTGTATTTTCCAATAATCAATGAAGGTCCTTCCACCTTAACTGAATCAATCAAATAAACAAGTCCAGTTTTTAAAGTGTAAGTTGGAATCGCAATGCGCTTTTTGTCATTGTATTTAACTTCTGCATTTACGGAATTGTAGTAATAACCTCTTTTTTTAAGGTATAAGCCTAACTGTTCAATACTTTTGTTGTATAAAATTGAATCGAAAACAATGGGTTTTTGTCCGAATTTATATTTGATTCGCTCACGTAACATCACATGATAATAAACCGTGTCTTTATATATTTTTTCTGTGTATTCAGTTCTATTTTTCTTACGTGCTTTGGCAATTCGTTTTTGATTTATGGCTTTCGTTTTGAGTTTTTTACGCTGGACTTTTAAATAAAATTTATTTATTTTTTTCTCTTTTCGAAACGCAACTCTGGCTGAATCTATCGTGTTAAAAATACGCAACTTAAAATTAACTCCAAGTGTTTTTTGATTGGGTTGTTGGCGAACAATTGGCAATACGTCGTCAATTAAAATCGCTTTATTGTCAATGTTTACAACGTTCGATTTTAGTAAGTAGCGATTTTCGGGAACATTACGAGTGATTTTACATGCGCTCAAAACGAGCAACAATAAGAGTAGATTTATATTTTGTAATTTCGCTTTTTTCAACATAATCAAGATTGCAAATTTAACATTATTCACTTGGAAACTATTTCGATTCAAAAGATTAAATGGATTAAGTCACTTCACCTGAAAAAAAACAGGGAAAAAGAAAATCTATTCCTTGTGGAAGGAGAAAAAATAGTGAATGAATTGATTCAAAATTTTCCGCAATTGATTCGTTTGATTGTTTGTAAAAATTCATTTATTGAAAAATCGGAAGAATTAAAAACGATTAGTCTAGATCGAATTTTTCAAGCTAATACGGAGGAAATGGAACGAATTTCGACTTTGAATACTGCTTCAACTGTTCTTGCTGTAGTTGAAAAATTTCAAACTAAAGCTATTGATGCGTCAAAAAGTTTGTTGCTCATAGATGGTATTCAAGACCCTGGAAATTTAGGGACGATTATTCGCACAGCAGATTGGTTTGGAATTGACCAAATTTTATGTTCACCAACAACTGTAGATTTATACAATTCAAAAACGTTACAAGCGACAATGGGAAGTTTTTTGCGCGTAAATGTGCACTATGACGATTTAAAACCGTTCTTACTCGAAAATCAAGGTAAAGTTTATGCTGCTTTGATGGATGGAATTCCGTATCAGCAAGTTCCGAAGGATAAAGTTAAAATGATTCTTTTGGGCAACGAAGGAAAAGGTATCAGCCCAGAATTACTTCCTTTATTAAAAAACCCACTAACTATTCCTGGAAAAGGACAAGCTGAATCACTGAATGTTGGTATCGCTTGTGGTATTTTGTTGAGTTATTTTTGTGGGGAGTGAAACAATTGTTGCCTTCGAGAGCCTCAGTCAACAATTGGGGATGGTTGAAAATATTTAATCAAGTCAATAATTGCAGACAATAATTATTTAAGTAACGAGATTTAACAGTTGGCTTTGTAACTCGAAAGTAACGTTTCGTCATTATAAGATTCGAAGAATAATTAAAAAAAACTTGATATGACAGTTGGCTTTATAACTCGAAAGTAACGTTTCGTCATTATAAGATTCGAAGAATAATTAAAAAAACTCGATATTACAGTTGACTGAGGCTCTCGAAGGCAACTGTTTAAATCCCCTTATCCAACAAATACAAAAAACTAGCAATACCAGCAGCGCCGAGCTCTAATTCTCTTTTGTTTACGCTTTCAAACACATCACTTGGTGCATGATGGAAATCAAAATAACGCTGAGAATCAGGCACAAAACCAAAACAAGGAATCCCAGGGAAAGAATCTTTTAATGGACCAATATCAACACCTCCATAACCTTTTTCGAAAATATGTAAATCGTATTCTTTAAAATTAGGTGCAAACGTTTTCAAAAATGCCACTTGTTTATCACTTCCGTCACAGGTAAAACCTCTTGGGGCAAATCCGCCTCGGTCACTTTCTAGGGCTGCAATGTGCTTCTCCCCTTTTTCTTTTACCCAAGTTGCATACGTTTTTCCTCCCATATTGCCATTTTCCTCATTCATAAAAAACACCACTCGCAAAGTATGTGTTGGCTTGTAGTTCATTGTTTTCAAAATACGTAAAGCTTCTAAACAATGAATTACACCAGCACCATCATCGTGTGCTCCTTCTCCAGTGTCCCAAGAATCCAAATGTCCACCAAAAGTGATGATTTCATTTGGGAATTTCGAACCTGTCAATTCACCAATAACATTGTAAGAAGTAGCATCTGGAAAAACGCGACAATCCATTTCTAAAACCAATTCAGCTTTTCCTTTTTTCAATTCTTCTGAAAGCAATTGTGCATCTTTTGTTGCCAAAGCTCCCGCTGGAATTCGAGCAATATTTGCTTCATAATGCATTGAACCGGTGTGTGGGTGATCGTCTAAAGGCAAACCTAGTGAACGAATAACTACTGCTTTTGCACCCAATTTACCTGCTTCAACCGCACCATTTCCACGAATAGCGTAACATGCACCATACGCTTTAAAAGTTTGAATTTGTGCGGCATCCATTTCTTGATTTAAAAAGACAATCTTTCCTTTTACCTGACTTTCAGTTGCTTTCTTTAAATCATCAATTGTTTTAAATTCAACGACTTCGCCTTGCAACAAACCATCGGTACCAATCGAACCACCTAGCGCTAATAAATGTAACTTGATTAATTTACCTGATTTCGTTCGAATCCAAGCACTTTCTTTGGTGCCTCGTTCCCAATGTGGTACTTTAATTTCTTGCAAATAAACCTTGTCGAAACCATATTCCTTCATTTTTTTCTCGCTCCATTCAACTGCCATTTGCGCTTCTGCTGAACCTGATAATCGCGCGCCAATATCTTTACACAACTGACGTAAATCCTCATGGGATTTTCCACGTAGCAATGCTTCATCGTAAACTTTACGAATAAACGCAGAATCAGTTTGAGAAAATATTGAAACCGAAAAAAGTAAGTTTATGCAAAGAAAAAAGAGCTGTTTCATTTGTTTTAGTTTGAAGTATTACAAATTTGATTTTTAAATAGCTTGTACATTTTATAGGTTTCCACCTCGATAAATATCAAGTGTCATATAATTATTTAAATGCCTGTTGAAAAAAGTTATCTAGTAAACTTTCAGTTCTTAGCTTTTAACTTTTCACTCTTAACTTTCAACTTTCAGTTCTCAGCTTTCAGTTTTCAATTTTTAAGTTTGAATCACACCCACATTATATCTTTTTTCAATTGGAGCATGATTTGCCATTTCGATTCCCATAGAAATAATTTTACGCGTTTCAGCTGGGTCAATGATTGCGTCAATCCACAAACGACTAGCAGCGTAATAAGGTGATATTTGCTCGTCGTATCGATTCTTGATGTGGTCGTACAATTCTTTTTCGCGCTCAGGAGTGATTTCTTCGCCTTTTCCTTTTAAAGTCGCTACTTCGATTTGTAACAAGGTTTTTGCAGCTGCAGCACCACTCATCACAGCGATTTCAGCAGTTGGCCATCCAACAATTAAACGTGGATCGTAAGCTTTTCCGCACATTGCATAATTTCCAGCTCCATAAGAATTCCCCATTACGATTGAGAATTTAGGTACAACAGAATTTGCCATCGCGTTCACCATTTTTGCACCGTCTTTGATGATTCCGCCTTGCTCACTTTTTGAACCGACCATGAATCCAGAAACATCGTGTAAGAAAATCAAAGGAATATTTTTTTGGTTGCAATTCATAATGAAACGTGCCGCTTTATCCGCTGAATCAGAATAAATTACACCTCCGAATTGCATTTCACCTTTTGCGTTTTTTACGATTTCACGGTTATTTACCACAATACCAACGCTCCAACCATCCACACGAGCATATGCCGTAATGATTGATTTTCCGTAAGTTGGTTTGTATTCTGTATATTCTGAATTGTCTAACAAACATTTCAAAATTTCTTTAGTATTGTATGGTTTTGAGCGGTCAGCAGGCATTATTCCATACACATTTTTGATGTCAACTTGCGGTGCTTCTGCTTTTATTCTGTCAAATCCAGCTTTTTCTTTTTGTCCGATTCTTCCAATTAAATCGCGAATCGTTTTCAGACATTCTTGGTCGTTTTCAACTTTGTAATCGCAGATACCAGAAATTTCTGTTTGAGTCGTTGCGCCACCTAAAGTTTCGTTGTCAATACTTTCACCGATAGCCGATTTAACTAAATAAGATCCAGCTAAGAAAATCGTTCCGGTACCATTTACAATCAATGATTCGTCGGACATAATAGGCAAATAAGCGCCACCTGCCACACAACTTCCCATCACTGCAGCGATTTGAACAATTCCCATTGCACTCATTTGTGCATTATTTCTGAAAATACGACCAAAGTTTTCTTTATCAGGGAAAATTTCTTCTTGCATTGGCAAATAAACACCTGCAGAATCAACCAAGTAAATAATTGGTAATTTATTTTCCATTGCAATCTCTTGCGCTCTTAGATTTTTCTTTCCAGTTATTGGAAACCAAGCACCAGCCTTCACTGTAGCATCATTTGCAACAACAATACATTGTTTTCCTTTGATGTAACCAATAACGACCACAACACCACCTGAAGGGCAACCTCCGTGTTCTTTGTACATGCCGTAACCAGCCAATGCGCCAATTTCTACGCGTTCTGTGTTTGGGTCTAACAACAAGTCAATACGCTCACGTGCAGTAAGTTTGCCGCTAGCATGCAATTTTTCAACACGTTTTTTTCCACCGCCTTCATATATTTTTGAAAGTTGTTGTTCCAATGCGCTAATTTTTAAACGCATTTGGTCATCATTGAAATTGAACTCTAATTCTTTGGGAGAAATTGCCATGTTTTTTATTTGGGATTCAAATATAACAAAAGAACTTTGAGATAAATCCTCCATTTGTATGGAATACTTTAAGAAATGGAAAAAAGCTTTGAAATCGTGACTTGTATGTTTTTTTCCTAAATTCACGAATTATTAAAATTTAACTGAGAAGTATGAGTAATCATCACACGAACGAAAGCGTTGAAAAAAAGCCAAGAAATTTATTAACTGTTTTTATTCTTGTTGCTATGTTGGCTGGAGCTATTTTGGGCTCAATAATCCATAATTACTACGATGTAGAAACCGCACAAAAATTCAGTACAAACATTAAATTATTAGCAACCGTTTTTATTCGTTTGGTTCAGATGATTATTGCGCCATTGGTATTTTCAACATTGGTAGTAGGAATTGCTAAGTTAGGTGACATTAAAGCTGTTGGG
>CAMDGP010000016.1 GCA_945897765.1 Chitinophaga pinensis | reverse complement strand
TTTGTTACTGGCGTTTCGCAAGCTGCCAAAGTCGCTGCTGCAACAGAGAAACCTAAAAATTTAAGGAAATCTCTTCTTTCAGTTGAAGTTTCGTTCAACTTTTCGTTAGCTAAGAATTCTTCAATCGCCTGTTGATGAGGAAATTCTTGCTCCTTGTGCTTGATGAATTCAGGAGTTTCCTTTAATTCTTCAAGACCTTTCCAATATTTTTTTGTTATTCCCATAGTCTATGTTTCGACAAGAATATAATTAATTAATTAATAATGACACTTTGCACATTCCCAACCACCTAATTCGTTAACGGTAATTTTTCCGTCTTTCAAATATTTACGATATAGTGGTTTATCCATTTTCAATCTTCTGTGAATCTCATCGTAATAAGCATTTTTACCATTTCCAAGCGCAACCTCTTTGGCTCCGTGGCATTCAATACACCAACCCATTGTTAAAGTAGGTTTAGTTAATTTGATATTACCTTCGATTTTGTTTAATTCTTCAACCGGTTGCACTTTTGCAGTTTCAGTCATTGTTGTCATATCGCCGTGACATTGTTTACAATCGATTCCACCAACTACAACGTGTTGAGAGTGATTAAAATAAACGTGATCTGGTAAAACGTGAACTTTGTTCCAAACAATTGGAGTTTCTTTTCCTGTATATTTTCCAGCTCCACTTGGGTTCCAACCTGCTGCTTTATAAATTTTTTGAATTTCTCCAGCAAATGGTTTTCCCTCACCATTGATTTGTTTGTGACAGTTCATACAAACATTAACCGTAGGAATTCCAGCATGTTTTGATTTTGCTACTGAATTGTGGCAGTATTTACAATCAATTCCATTGATTCCTGCATGCGCTGCGTGTGGGAATACTATGGGCTGAGATGGCTGGTAACCCTCAACCACGCCTATTCTTGAAAGCGATTGTAAGAACCCAACAATTAATGAGATTACGACAACTAAAGTTGTAATTCCAACATAAACTTTATTTTTCCAAGCCCAAGTTCTAAATTCTTCGCCGTAAGTTAATTTTTCTTGTGACGTTTGGTCATCAGAAGTGGCGATATTTAATTGTCTTCTTACACCACCAACGGCCATAATTATGACAACGAAAATCACACCCATCACAATCCAAACCCAACCAACTGAACCCTCTTCTTCTGCATCAGTTGTCATTTCTCCAGTTGAACCATCAGTCGCACCACCTCCAGGAGGAGCTGCAGATGCAGGATCTGGCTGCGCATCTATCCAATCCATGATTGCATTGATTTCTTCTTTTTTCAAGTCTGGAAAAGCAGACATTGCTGTTGGAGACCATTTAGAAACCTCAGCAGCATAAGGATCAGTTGCGGCTGCAGTTTGCCAATTGTTTACCCATTGATAAATTGAACCCTCTTTCGCGCCACCTGCTGCCCACTTGTCACGAACCTGAAACAATTTTGGACCAGTTCCATTTTTGTGTGTTTGGTGACATGTCGCACATTTCGACTTGAAAAGCGCTTCTCCTTGAGAAAAAGCATTGAAATTAAGCAGCGACAAACTAATCAATAAGATAGTTGCGGCTAGCCTTCTAAGACCATTAATCATTTGAATATTAGATATTTTCATGAAAATAATTACTAAATTCTGTTTAAAAAAATACGATTTTAACGCATTTTAACGAGAGCAAAATTAGAAGTTTAGCTGTATTCAATGACAGTTTTATGACAAAAATCAACTGAATCATGTCAATTTAAAATGATTCTAAATAAGATAAGCTTTAAGGTTTCATTAACAAATTGAAATGAAGTGTTTTATAACTTCCTAAAATTGACAATAGAATTGAACCTAATAAAAATGATTCTTATACATTTGTAGCTATTAAAACTTTTTACCTAATGAATTTACTGTTCAAAGCTTTTTTCCTATTAATTTTTGTGAAGTCTAACTGTTTTATCGCTCAAGTGAATGTTGTGAAAGATAATCGTATTGATGAGAAAATAACTAATAAGGCACAAAAACAGATTCTAGGTTATCGTGTTCAAATTTGCTTTGATTCAGATAAAAATCTTGTTGATCAAATGCGTGCAAAATTTATCAATCAATACCCTAAAATTGATACCTATATAACTTTTGATGCTCCAAATTTTAATTTGAAAGTTGGTGATTTTAGAACTCAAATTGAAGCTGAAAAATTAAAAGAAAAAATTATTGCTGATTACACCATAACCATTATTCACAGAGAACTAATTAATTTACCTCGTGTAGATTGACCTCAATAAACCATCAAATGAGTGGTAATTTACTTAAAAAGATTTGCTTTCCGCTTTCTGTAAATGTCGAAAAGTACCTAAAAAAATACAATCGAATTATAGATTTACCACTTTCATACGAGAGTTTGTTACGATACCAAGATTCGTTTCCGCTCGGGAATTCTCTTTGGATTTCAGTGATGTACAACCACGACGACTTCCATGAAATTAATAAAGGCTTATGTTACATATACTCTTTGCTTAAAACAGATGGAGACGTTTCGGTTATCGAGCATTTAAGAGTGGATCGCATTGACTTTTGTCTGTTTGGAAATTCTAACCCGTTTCGTATTCGTATCATTAACAATTTCAACGATAACTATGATTATTTCTACGTAAAGAAAACGGATGTTTCCCGCGTTCTTGGATTGGAAATGGAAGATGTTTTGTCACCCAATCGGATTAATTATTTTATTAATGAAAATACGCTTATCGAAGAACATATTTCAGGGATTCCTGGTGATGATTTTCTTAATAGCGATATCCACCATCCTAAAACAAATAAAACACGTCTCGCGAAGGAGTTTATTAAATTTAATGAACGAAGCTTTTATACACTTTTAGGCGATATGCGCTCCTACAATTATGTAGTTGAAATGACGCACGATTTTGATGATGTTCAGTATCGTATTCGTTCTATTGACTTCGACCAGCAATGTTATGAAGGTAGAAAAAACTTCTATTTACCTCAATTTTTTAAGGAAAATAACGTGCTGGTAAAACTTTCACTCGAAATGTTGAATGAACGATCTATTAATCAGTATCAAATTGAAGAACGTTCGCGCTTGGTAAGAAGAATCAAACACTCACAGGAAATATTAGAAGATTTATTAAAGACGATGGAAAAGGAAACGCTTTCAAAACCTGAAAAAATCATTCAACTTGCAGCTGAACTTTCTATTCATCACAATGACAAAGGATTCAAAGATTGTAAAAACATGATTGAAATACTTCGATTGAATTTACAGCACCTTAACAGAAATTCAATTTAAAAGTGCTTCCATCCTTGGGCTTTTAAAGTAATTGCAGAGCCCGATTTGTCTATGAAATAAATACCATCTTTTTCATCTGTGATATGACCAATTACTGACATGTGTGGGTTACTATTTACCTTTTCAAAATCTTCTTGTTTAACAGTAAAAAGTAACTCGTAATCCTCTCCTCCATTTAGTGCACAAGTACTTGGATCTAAATTGAAATCAATTGCTGTCATGGAAGTTTTAGCGTCGATTGGAATTTTTTCATCATATAAATAACATCCAACTTTACTCGCTTTACAAATATGTAAAATCTCCGAAGCCAAACCGTCCGAAATATCTATCATCGACGTTGGAACTACTTCTAATTCTTTTAAATACTGAATGATATCAACTCTAGCTTCTGGTTTTAATTGACGCTCGATAATATAATCGTGACCATCTAAGTCAGGTTGAATGTTGGGATTTGCTTGAAAAACTTCTTTCTCTCTTTCCAACATTTGTAAACCAACATAGGCGGCTCCTAAATCTCCCGTGACCACTAACAAATCATATTCCTTAGCGCCACTTCTATAAGCTATTTTATCTTTTTGAGCCCGGCCAACAACGGCAATATTAATCATCATACCTGCGCGAGAAGAAGTTGTGTCGCCACCAATTAAGTCAATTTTATAGTGTTCACAAGCTAATTTTATTCCTTCATACAATTCCTCCAAAGCTTCTAAAGAAAACTTACTTGAAACTGCAATTGAAACGGTTATTTGTTCTGGGTTTCCATTCATTGCACAAATATCTGAAACGTTTACTGCTACAGCCTTATAGCCTAAATGCTTCAATGGCATATACATTAAATTGAAATGAACTCCTTCTACCAAAGAATCAGTTGAAAGCAATAAGGATTCCGTTTCAGAAAGCGCAATTACTGCTGCATCATCTCCAATTCCGAATATTGTATTTGGATTTCTATTTTCAAATTGATTGGTTAATTGGTCAATTAATGCAAACTCACCTAATTCCTCGATATTTCTTAACTTTTTTTCTTCACTCATGCGATTAAACTAATTTTAAATCAGGTTGCAAAATTAAGAACAAAATCAACGAATTTGGGATTAAGGTTGAATGACTCCTAAATAATTGAGAATTGGATCGGTTTTTTGAATTAAATCACTTACGTTTTTTTGAATTAGTACATCTGGCTGAATAGGTTCTAATTGTATTTTCTCATATTTAGTCGGGGTAAATTTCAAGGTTGAAATCATTATCGGAAATTGAGAATTGTTCAAACGAATAGTGGCGCTATTACCAAAAGTACCACTAATTGAACCCATACAGGGTGTACCAACGATTTTACCGCGTTCATTATCTCTAAACCAAGAAGCAAATAATACTGAAGCAGACATTGAAAAACCATTAATCGCAAGTGTGCATTCACCATCATAGACTTTATTTAGTTGATTTTTAGGTAGATAATCGTACAAAATTGTTTTCACTGTACCTAAAGGACTTTGAAAAAAATCATATTCTTTGCTAATAATTCCTCTTGGATAAACCGAACGCGCTCTTTTCTGAAATTGCCATCGTTGATAAAAAGGTAAAAGTGAAAAACGATCAAACTTACTTCTTTTGTAGAGGTAATTCATTTGCTTATTCAATTTTGCTTTGTTTAGATAAGAAATCAAATACTCTTGAGCTAAAATTAAGCCCCCTCGATTATCACGCAAATCAATTACTATACTTTTACACTTTTTGCGTTCAACTTCATTGAAGAAAAGATCAACCTGTTTTTTATATTTCGATAGATTTCGTGTTTCAAATGATTTAATAGATAAAACTGCAATATTGTTTTTGTCAAAATAATAGGTCAATTCCTCTGAATCATACCAATTTTTCAAGCGCATCATTTTCTTAACGGTAATTGTTGGACAAATCTTTAAAAGCGTATCTCCTTCGAATGAAACATATTTAAAGCTAATTAATGGTTTGGAATTAAATAAATTAAAAACAATTCCAGTAATTTTTGAAGCTATTTCTGTTTGCGGAATTAAAGCATCGCCCTCTCGAAAGCAAAAACGCTTACTTAAATTATATAGGGAATCTGTTTTAAAATCATTAACTCGTAGAATTTCGCAACCTTTAGGTAAAGATTCCAAGTAAATTTTTTCTAAATAGTATTTTCCGCCGATTTCCTTCAAATAAAAAGGAACAACCGCTTTCTTTCTGCTCGATTGAAACAGTAAATCTCTTGGATTGAAATTGGTGTGAGAATCTTTAATTCCATGAACATAGTCGGCAACAATTTCTGCAAACTCTAGAACAGTTTTTTCAGATGAAGCAGCAGAAAGTGCTTTTTTATACGACTGATAATAAACGGAATCTGTTATATATAGAAAAGGATTTGGATGTATATCTTGAATAAATCCATTAAGTTGAACCAAATCATTTACCATTGCTTCGGGACAGATTTTTGTGTTTTCTTTAATCGACTTAGCAATGTTGGGAAATTCAGAGCAAGCTTGAGCACTTAAGAAAAACTTGATAATTGTGAAGAAGAGAATTAAAAAAGCGTTTTTCATTTTGAAAATCAGAATTATAACTATATCTCAATTAATTATCTAATGAAACATAAAAGCTTTTAGATCAGATAAATTGACTAATAAAATTTAATCTTCATCCTCATCTTCTATTCCAATTTTTATCTTGTCTACATCGTAATCTGTTTCTTCGTCGTAGAAATCAAAGAATGGTTCTTGGAATGACTTAGAAATCACTTTCTTTTGAAGCGTTAACAATAAAGAAGGAAGAATCAAAAGATTGGTTAACATTCCGACTAAAATTGTTATTGAAACAAGTAATCCTAGACCTTTTGTTCCACCGAATTGTGAAAAGACAAACATAATGAATCCAAAGAATAGTATAATGGAAGTGTAAAAAATACCAAGACCAGTTTCTTTAATTGAAATCATAATTGCATGATTAATATCCCAAGGGTGAAGCTTCAACTCTTGTCGGTATTTTGCTAAAAATAAAATCGCATTATCAACAGTGATTCCTAGTGCAATTCCAAAAACTAAAAGCGTTGAAGGTTTAAGTGGAATTTGAAAATAACCCATTATTCCTGCTGTAAATAGCAATGGAAGTATGTTTGGAATCATTGAAATTAAAATAATTTTAAAAGATCTAAACAATAATGCCATTAGTAAAGCAATAGAAAGAATGGCGAAAACTAAACTTTGTACAAGATTAACAAATAAGTATTTTGTTCCTTCAGACACAACAATTGAAGTACCAGTGAACGTTAAATCATAGTATTCTGAATCAATTGCTTTTCGAAGATTCTTCTTAAAATTGGATTTATTTTTGAACTTATTAATTTCTTCATAACCCATATCAAACTTCATTTGCTGGTCAGAATTTCCTTTAGACAAAAGTGAAGTTAAACTATTATAAACCGCTGGATAATTTAATAATATTGAATCAATAGATTTTACATCCCCTTTTTTAACTTTTGAATATAATCTTTCGATGTCTTTTTTATCTGGATTAAGTATTTCATCAACTTGTAATCGCAAAGAGTCAACTTTTGTTGCTACTTCATACGAACCAACATCTTTCATTTGACATCTGATTCTTAATGTTGTATTCGTTGTGTCAATCAAATCTTTTAATGATAAATTTCCTCCATTAAAATCACTTAAGTCAAACTTATCAAAATACTGTTTTAATCGAAGTTTATCTCTGCTTGAAATTAATTTGTATTGATCTGGATTGTTACCATGATAAGCCATATTAATTGACTTTAGAAAATCCACGAACGACAAAGATTTGGAAAACAAAGTATCAGCAGCAAAAGTCTCTTGTATCAATTCGACTTTTTTAAGTGTTTTATTTGAAAGCAGTCTTCCTTTTTCTTTATAATTGATTGTTATTTCAAAAGGAATTGATCCTCCAAAATTACGCTCAACAAATTTTAAGTCTAGCAGAATAGGATCATCTTTTGGTAAATCACTCGTCACATTTCCTGTGGCAGTTATTTTAGTCATTCCATAAATACTAATGACCAACATAACAATTGATGTGATATAAATTACCTTTCTGCGTTTTGAAACGAGGTTAATTACAATATCAATAATACCTTGAGAATAAACACGATTTAAATGTTTTAAATGTCTTGGTTTAGGTGGTTTTGAAAAGGAAGCAAAAATTGGAATGATTGTAATTGAAAGCACAAAAACCACCATTATATTCAAACTAGAAATGATTCCGAATTGCGCAAGTTTTTCAGAGCTAGTGAAAGTACAAAAACCAACAGCGGTAGTAAGATTTGTTAAAAATGTAACTGAACCAATTCTTTTAATCATAGTGAACAAGGCACGGGTTTTATTTTTATTCCCAAGCTTTACATATTCTTGATGGTACCTGGTTATTAAAAACACACAATTTGGCACACCAATTACGATTAATAAAGGTGGAATCAATGCCATCATTATCGATAGCTGAAAATTAAACAAAGCAATGCTACCAAGCGCCCAGATAACTGAAATGAAAACAACTATATTACTTTGAATTACTACTCGAATTGATCTAAAGAATATGAATAACAAAATGGATGAAGCAAGAACAGATAGTCCAAGGAAAATGTACATTTCATTGACAATTCTTTTTCCAATTACAACCCGCATGTGTGGTAATCCTGCAAAATGAACTTTTCCAAAATAACCAGAATAAGATTGAGCTAACTTTTCTATTTCAAAAACTACTTTTGATTTTTTCCTATCTTGAAGACACTTTTCGTCCATTCCGATCATCAACAAAGAAACGTTTGTTGAGTCATTATAAAGCAAGTTTTTGTAAATTGGAATTCTTCTTATTTCTGATTTTATTGAATCAATCGATTTTTCATTGAAGGTTGTGTCAGAAAATATTTTATGTACTTCAAATCGATTCTGTTCTTTATTATTGCTGAGGGTATAAAGTGTAGCTTCAGAAATAACATTTTCAACGCCATCAAAATTGAGAATTTTATATCCTAATTCTAACCATTTAGTGAAATTTTTCTCTGTATAGAGCGAATCAGATTGAATTGCAATAACCAATGTGGAACCATCTTCTCCAAATTGAGTTTTAAACTTCAAATAATCTTTTTGAGTCTGAGAATCTTTTGGTAAGGTATTACCGTATTTGTTATCAACCTTAAGTGCTGTAATTGCATAATACCCAAAAAAAACAGTGAGTAATGCAATTATTGCGACAATGAAAAGTCTATTTCTTAATATTAAGCTAGCTAAATTATTCCACATGAAAAGGCCATGTATTTTAAGGTACAAGGTGACAAAATTAGAAATTAATTAGTACTTATTAGTTTTTTTCTAGTTAATCCAAAATTTTGAATAAAATATCTAACGGTAAAAATCAAAATATTTAAACCTAAATTTTTAAACAACTAATTATTAATCAGAACTTTAATATGATTATAAGTTGTGATTTTATGATTTCTTTCTTTTAAACAAAAAGTTCTTTAAAAGAACTCAAAGAAGAACATAATAGCAGCTTGACGAGGATTAACACCACTAGCTGAACCAATGATAATTTCTCTTTTTCAGACATGCCATTTGATTCGTGGTAAGAAAACGCACACTCAAAAAAATTAATTTAAATCGCACGTTAATAACTTCATTAATCGTAAAGTTTTCGCAAATAAAAAATAGCTATTTTTAAGACTTCAATTATTATGACAAAAACAACTTTACACGACGGCACAGCAATATATTGTCTGCGCAAACCAGAAGCGAAAATGCTCGATCATCATGTTGATGGTTATTTACAAAATGGAATTACAATCAAGGACGGCGACGTTGTTTTTGATGTTGGAGCAAATATTGGTGTCTTTGGTTTAAGAGCTATTCAAAAAGGTAAAAATGTGCACGCATATTGCTTTGAACCTATTCCTGATATTGCTGAAGTACTTACGAAAAATGCTACTGAATTTGGAAAAGGGCACATTCACGTACTAGCACATGGTGTTTCAAATGAACCAAGTCGTGCAACGTTTACTTACTTTCCGAATACGCCTGCACTTTCTACTTTACATCCTGAACAATGGGATGAAAACCCAACAGCTTTTCGCGATGCAGTTAAAGGTACAATGAAAAACCCACCTGATGGAATGAAATGGATGAGTTGGATTCCACCGATTTTTGCAGGAATCATCGCTAAACAATTGGTGAAAGGCAGTAAAAAAGTGAATTGTGAGTTAAAAACACTTTCAAGTGTCATTGATAGTGAAAAAGTTGAAAAAATAGATTTGTTGAAAATTGATTGTGAAGGTGCGGAATGGGCTGTTTTACAGGGAATTGAAGATAGACATTGGCCACTGATTCAATCATTAGTTATTGAGGTTCACGACATTGAAAATCGCCTTCAAAAAACAAAAGATTTACTTTCTTCAAAAGGTTTTGTAAAATTACATGATGAACGTGAAGTTGGCTTGGAACACACACCTATGTATAATTTATTTGCCTTAAGATCATGACTAAAGAAATTGCTGCACTTGGAACAATTGGAGTTTTAATCGCCTCCAACCTTTTTGGGTTGATTTACAGTATGCTCGTGCTGAAAACGGATGTATTTAAGTCTTTTCGTATTCAATCAAAAGCTTATAAAGAAGGTGTTTTTGGTTCAAGAATGCCTTTGTATTTATTTAATTTCGTAATTCTTTTGGCTTTCTCTGGATCAGGAGCATATTTTATGTTTGATTTTTTTGCCACTGAAGAAACTGCATGGTGGTTAATTGCACTTCAGGTTTTAATCGCGTTTATAGCAGACGATATTTGGTTTTATTTTATGCACCGATTTATGCATGAGAATAAATTTATGCTTAAAAATGTCCATTCAATTCATCATCGAGCTTCAACACCTTTTCCTTTAGAATATTTATATGCACATCCGTTCGAATGGATGCTTGGAATGTTAGGTGTTGTAGTTGGTTTTGGACTAATTATGATTTTTACACCTGTAAGTATTTATGCTTTATGGATATTTGGTGGCTTGCGCAACTTACATGAAATCCACATTCATTCAGATTTGACTTTACCAGTTTTGAGTAAAATTCCATTTATCAGTAAAACCAAACATCATGATGATCACCATGCAAAATTGTCGGGTAATTATTCTTCTACTTTTCTTTGGATGGATCGTATCTTTAAAACTGAATTCAAAGATCACAACTAAAATCTTTTGAATATGAAACTTTTAATTTCTCTCTTTTATTTGGCTTTTTCAGTTGTTGTACTAGCCCAAAAAAACGAGCACACCCTTACTGTTAAAGTTACTTCAATTGAATCTCAAAGGGGCGTGATAGAAATTGCACTTTATAAAGACCCTCAAAAATTTGCTAAAGTTGGGCAAACATATCGCATAGTTCGTGTCAAAGCAGAAGGAAACACGATTGTTCACGACTTTAATGATTTAGAAGAGGGAAAATATGCAGTTTGTTTATTTCACGATGAAAACAACAATAAAACGTGTGATAAAAATTTCTTCGGAATCCCAACAGAAGCTTATGCTTTTTCAAACAATATTCGACCAAGGTTTTCAGTTCCAACATTTGAAGAATGCTCTACGAAGTTGGATAAAAATAAGACTTTGACTATTAAACTGGTGTATTAAATCTTAGTTTAAAAAGGTATACAAAAAAAATCCCGATTCAAATGAAACGGGATTTTTATAAAAATTGATTTATTTTATCCATTCAATGCTTCTGCACCACCAACGATTTCTAAGATTTCGTTTGTAATTGCCGCTTGGCGAGCTTTATTGTAGCTTAGTTTTAAGTTCTTCTGAAGGTCTTTCGCGTTGTCAGTAGCCTTGTGCATTGCTGTCATACGTGCGCCGTGCTCAGCAGCAAAAGAATCGCGAATTGCTTTAAAAATTTGCAACTTTAATGATTTTGGAATTAAATCTTCAACAATCTCCGTTTTTGAAGGTTCAAAAATGTAATCTGAGTTTGAATTAGTTCCTTCCGAAACTGTTGGAATTATAGGTAAAAACTGTTCTGTTTGAATTGATTGGGTCGCTGCATTGATAAAACGATTGTAAACTAAAACTACTTTATCGTATTCATTAGCTTTGAAACCTCGCATTACTTCATCCGCAATTTTAGCAACATTTTCGAATTTCAAATCAGCGTAAACATCCTCTAAAGGAGCTAATGTTGGATTCATGTAGTAATTAGGAGTGTTTTTGTAAGCGTCTTTAATTTTTTTGCCTAAACACAATAACTTCACATTAGAATTTGCATAATCTTGTTGTTGAATAGCCGCAACTCTTTTGATGATGTTATTGTTGAAACCTCCACACAAACCTCGATTTGAAGTAATTCCAATTATTAAAACGGTTTTAACTTCTCTCGTTTCTGAATAAGCGTTTTCAGATAAATCAAGCGTTGCACTTAAATTTTCCAGAATCTCTTTCAATTTTCCAGCATAAGGACGCATAGCCGTAACCGCATCTTGTGCACGCTTTAATTTCGCCGCAGAAACCATTTTCATTGCAGAAGTAATCTGCATTGTGGATCCAACGGAGGTAATTCTATTACGTATTTCCTTTAAATTAGCCATCTTTTTTTTGGATTGCAGATTGCAGATTTTAAAATTACAAATTGATTAATAATCTGTAATTTGAAATCTTCCAATCTGTAATTTTTAATATTTATCAGCTACTTCTTTCGCAACTTTCGTCAACGTGTCTGTAATTTCGTCTGTATATTTTCCAGCTTTCAATGCAACTAAAACATCAGCATGTTTCGCTTCTAAAACAGTCAAATAATCTTTTTCGAATTCTTTCACTTTATTGATTGGAACGCGTTGCATCAATCCTTTTGTACCTACATAGATAATCGCAATTTGTTTTTCAACTGGATATGGATCACCTTCTTTTTGTTTCAAGATTTCAACGTTTCTTGCTCCTTTATCCAATACTGATTTTGTAGCAGCATCTAAGTCAGAACCAAATTTCGCAAACGCCTCTAATTCTCTATATTGTGCTTGGTCTAATTTCAAAGTACCAGCCACTTTTTTCATTGATTTGATTTGTGCATTACCTCCAACACGAGATACAGAGATACCAACGTTAATCGCTGGACGAATACCTGCGTTGAACAAATCACCTTCTAAGAATATCTGACCATCTGTAATCGAAATTACGTTAGTTGGGATATAAGCAGAAACGTCACCCGCTTGAGTTTCGATAATTGGTAATGCAGTCAATGAACCACCACCTTTCACTAAATGTTTAATAGACGGAGGTAAATCATTCATTTGTGATGCAATTGTATCATCTGCAATGATTTTAGCAGCACGCTCTAACAAACGAGAGTGTAAGTAGAATACGTCACCTGGATAAGCTTCACGGCCTGGAGGACGACGTAATAATAAAGATACCTCACGGTAAGCTACCGCTTGTTTTGACAAGTCATCAAATACGATTAATGCAGGACGTCCTGAATCGCGGAAAAACTCACCAACAGCAGCACCTGTCATTGGAGCATAAAACTGCATCGGTGCAGGATCAGAAGCATTTGACGCTACGATTGTAGTGTATGCCATTGCTCCAGCATCTTCTAATTTTTTAACGATTCCAGCAACTGTCGAACCCTTTTGTCCAATAGCTACATAAATACAATATACAGGCTCTCCTCTATCGAAGAATTCTCTTTGATTGATAATTGTATCGATTGCAACTGTAGTTTTTCCTGTTTGGCGGTCACCGATGATTAACTCACGTTGTCCACGACCGATTGGAATCATCGCATCAACAGCTTTGATACCCGTTTGTAACGGCTCATTTACTGGTTGACGGAAGATAACCCCTGGTGCTTTACGCTCGATTGGCATTTCGTATAATTCGCCTTGGATTGGTCCTTTACCATCGATTGGTTGTCCTAATGTATCAACTACACGTCCAACCATTCCTTCTCCAACTTTCACTGAAGCAATTTTTCCTAAACGACGAACTGTGTCACCTTCACGCACGCTTGAAGAACGACCTAGAATTACCGCTCCAACATTGTCTTCTTCTAAGTTCAATGCGATTCCTTGAACACCATCGTTGAATTCAATTAATTCACCGTATTGAACACCGTTCATTCCGTAAATACGAGCGATACCGTCTCCTACTTGAAGAACGGTTCCAACTTCTTGTAGCTCAGCTTCTGAACGAAAACCCGAAAGTTGTTCTCTAATGATAGCTGAAACTTCTGCTGGTTTAATATCTGCCATTTTGTTTTGTATTAATTGTGCTTATAATTATTTTGTTAATTGTTGTTTCATTCTAGCCAATTGGCTTACAACTGATGCGTCAATTTGTTTGTCACCCATAGTAACAATAAAACCACCAATTAGACTTTCATCTATTAATTCAGTAATTTCTAAAGTACCAGTTACACTTGCATTGATCTTAGCTAAAATTGTTGCTTTTGTTGCTTCGTCTAATTTTCTTGCACTTGTAATAGAAATCGGAATAATTCCTTTAAATTCTTTTACTTGAGAAATATATGACTGTGCAATTTCAGTAATCAAACGTTCTCTTCCATTTTTAGTAATCAATGCTAAAAAAGAAAGGGTTAACGGTTCAAATTCTCCAAATAAACTGTTTAAAACAGCTACTTTTTTATCAAGATTGATGATTGGTGAATCTAAGAATACTTGAAATTCATTTGTTTCTTTAGCCGCTGATAAAATACGAGACATATTAGATTCAATGCTTTCGAGTTTTTGTTGTTCGATTGCCAATTCTAATAATGCTTTCGCGTATCTTGAAGCTGATTTCGTTGATTTCATATTGAAATTAATTCATGTTAATGTCACCAGCAAATTTATCAGCTAACGCTTTTTGCTTTTCGTCTGAAGCTAATTCACCTCTAACAACTTTCTCAGCGATTTCTAAAGACAATGTTGCAATATGATTTTTCAATTCTTCCATCGCTGCTGCTTTCTCACTATTGATAGAAAGTCTTGCTGCTTCAACGATTTTATCTGCTTCTAATTTAGATTTAGATTTTGCAGCTTCAATCATTGTATTTCCAGCTTCTTTCGCCTCTTTCAAGATGTTATCTCTTTCAGCTCTTGCTTCTTTTAAGATTTTATCGTTCTCAGCTTGTAAAGCTTGCATTTCTGCACGCGTTTTATCAGCTAATTCTAACGCTTCTGTAATTTTTTGCTCTCTTGCATTTACAGCAGAAAGAATTGGTTTCCAAATAAACTTTGTTAGAACAAATAATAAACAACAAAATACCAATGCTGTCCAAAATAGTAATCCAAAATCTGGTAGTATTAAATCCATTGTATCTTTTTTTAATTTTTTTTAAAACAAAAAAATCATGTTTTAACCAACCGTTAAAACATGATTTTTAAATTATTTCGCTCCTCCTAGTAGACCAACTACTACTCCGAATAGAGCAACACCTTCGATTAACGCTGCTGCGATAATCATAGCTGTTTGAATTTTTCCTGAAGCTTCTGGGTTACGAGCGATTCCTTCTACTGCAGAACCACCGATTCTACCGATTCCTAAACCTGCTCCTAACACTGCTAAACCTGCTCCAATTGCTGCTATACTTCCGTACATACTATATAGATTAAAAAATTACTAATTAATGATGCGCTTCTTCAACAGCTGCACCGATAAACAATGATGATAACATTGCAAACAAGAATGCTTGTAAGAATGCTACCAATAACTCCAAGACAGAGATAAACAATGCCATTGGAACTGACAATCCTCCCCAAGCAACATTTTTATTAATGAAGATGATTGAAATTAACGCTAATACAATAATATGTCCTGCCGTGATGTTCGCAAACAAACGAATCATTAAAGCAAATGGTTTTGTGATGATTCCAATTAATTCAATAGGCATCATAAAGAATTTCATTGGTACTGGTACTCCTGGCATCCAAAAAATGTGTCCCCAGTAATTTTTGTTGCCTGAAAATACTGTTACAATCAAAGTACAAAAAGCCAAGAAGAAAGTTACTGTAATATTTCCGGTTAAGTTAGCTCCTCCTGGTAGGAAAGGAATCAAACCTAACATATTATTGAACCAAATGAAAAAGAAAATAGTCAATAAATAAGGAACGTATTTTTGATATTTATGGTGATCAATGTTTGCTTTAGCAATATCGTCACGCACCATAATAATGATTGGCTCTAAAAATTTTGCAACACCTTTTGGCGCAACGGCTCCATTTTTCTTATAAAAACGAACAACACTTAACAAAATAATCAACGTTAAAAAAGTACCCATAAATAATGAAAGCACGTTTTTAGTTATTGAGAAATCTAATGGTTTAGCATTGTGAGGGTGACCTTCTTTGAAGTGTAATTTACCTTCTTCTAATTTGTAGATTTTTTCGTGGCAAAGTGCATAATCTTTAGCAGCACCTTTACCTTTATTGAAATAAATGTATTCCTTTGAAGTTTCGTCTAAAACTGAATCTTTAGCTCCGTGATAAAAGTTGGAAGAAGAAAACACTTTAAGTCCGTTGTCAATTAAAATAACTGGTAAATAAATGCTCGTTCCTCCATGTTCTGGACCAAAAAGGTGCCATTCATGAGCGTCTTTAATGTGGTGCATAATCATCTCACCAACATTGAATTCTTTTTCTTTTTTTACTTCGTTTTTTTCAGCAAAAGAATAAGAAAAATTGAGCATGGTTACAATTACCAAAGCTACTATTTTGAATAAGTTTGAACGCATCATGTACTAATTTCTACTGTAGGTTTTCAAAATTTTGTGCAAAGGTAGTTAAACTTTATTAACAAACAATAATATTTTAACTTTTCATTATTCTCTTGTATACATTCTCTTTTTCGCTTATGTTATCTAAGAAATTAAAAGAATTTGTGACAAAATTTTATGACAAAAAAAGGGTGAAAGAACTAACTTCCACCCTTTTTTAATTTTATACTTTATTTACTTTAAACCTAAGAATGTTTTCGCTTGAGTATCAGCTGGATCTAAAGCGATTACGATTTCCCAATATGTTTTCGCTTTCACTAAATCTTTCGCTTCAGAACGCACATAATAATCACCTAAGTATTTTGCAGATTCCATCACCATGGCTTTATTTGAAGGTGTTCCTCTATCTTCAACTTTTACGATTTCAATTACCTTGTCGTAAAAAGGTTCACATAACCATTTCTCATTTTTAGGGTCTAATTGAAAGTTAGAACGTGCCCTCCATAAGTAAGCTGGAGCGTAACTAGGTGAAAGTTTTGATACTCTTGCAAACGCACTGTCAGCTAAAGGATAGTTTTTTGGTCCGAAATAATAACATTTCCCTAAATCATATTCTTCTGCTGGACTAAGTTTATTTAGTGTTGCTTTAAAGTTATATGCTTCAATTGCTTTGTCATATTTTTTAGCTTTTGAATAAAGTTTAGCCAAATCACCAGCCAAATCTTTTGCAGCCACTTCACTTAATTTTGATGCGTTTTCATATTCTAAAATTGCTAAAGAATCCGAACCAGATTTACTATAAAGTGCACCTTTATTTTTGTAATCAAGGTAAGTGATTTTTTCTTTAGGAGCAATTGCAAAAAACTTATCGCTAGCTTCTAATCCTTTTTTGAAAGCATCCGTTTCAGTTGTGCATTCAAGGTAAGAATATGCTAACATTCTTTCTGTATAGAAATTAGAAAAACCTCTTTGTTTTAAGTTGTTTATTTCAGTAATTGCTTCACAGTACTGTTTTCCAATAAACATTGAAGTTGCATATCTGTATCTAGCTTCAGTTGTATTGTTAAGTTCTAAATAGCGTTTCCAATTTTCGATTGCTTTATTAGCTTGTTTGAATTGCATATTTAATTCTGCATTTTCTCTAAATGCTGGTGCGTAAGTTGAATCAACCCCTTTCGCTTCTTTGTACTTTTCATTTGCTAATTCATAATTTCTAGCTCGTTGATACAATTTAGCTACGCGAACAATTCCTCTTGGAGATTTTGGATTGATCTCTAAGACTTTATTGTAATTTTTAATAGCAGCACTACCATTATCTGGTGTTTTTTCAAGTAAAGCATCACCTAATAATAGAAAATTGTCTTCATTTCTTGGGTCTTTTAAAATTGCATCATCCAATAATAAAATTGCATCATCTAAATTTTTTGTTGGTGCTTCAATATAAATTTTGGCAATCCCACGATTTACCTCTGCATTTTTAATTTTATTTTTCTTCGTTAAGGTTTGAGCTTTTAAAAACTCGGCTTTAGCAGCAGCTTGATCACCTTTTAACCACAAAACTCTACCGTTACCGACAACAGACATTGGGCTTAATTGGTCAACTGCATAGCCTTTATTCCACATCAATTTAGCTGAATCTAATTCACCTTTTAGCAAATAATAATCGCCGAAATAAAAATAATTTTCACCATTGTTGGGTTCTTTTGCAACAAGACTGTTGAATGCATTGAATGCATCAGTGTATCTTTCATTGTCTGTTTTATGAATTGCGTCTTGCAATGTTTGACCAAATGAAAGCGCACTAGTAAAAATTGTTAGTGCTAATGTATTTAAGAGTTTCATAATAATTAATTTTCTTTTTCTTTGTTTATCAATTCTCTTGCCAAAAATAGAAATCCTTTACATTATGACAATATTCCTTTTAAGATATTAGGCTTTTTTATGCATTTCTGCTATTCTGTCGACATTTGAATCAATCTACCGGGTGCATTGGCGGGTACCAATTCTGATTTTTGTACGATTGTTTGACCTTTATCTCCTATCATGAAAAGCACAAAACCTGTGTTCAAACTTGATCTACTTCCTTTATTGATTAACCAAATATCTCTTGTCAAAGGATATTCTCTCGTATAAATGTAACCCTGATAAGGCTTTAAGTACTCGCCTTTCTCCGTTTTTGATACACTCATTACTTTTATTCCGTCTAGAAAATTAAGGGCTTCAAAATCTTCTTCATCTGAAATCCAATTTAAACCAATCACTCCGATTGCATTTTTATTGTTTTTGACATATTTAATTACATCCTTATTTGATTTAGCTGCGAACACATTTTTAGAAATAGTTTTAACATTAGCTAAGGTTACCAAATAATTGAAATTAGCTGAATACAAACGGTCAAAAACTAAATTGATTTCATCTCCACTAGTTGGCCATTTTGAGCTTTGAGAGGTTAAAATAGATTTTAGTTTTTCTATGGTTATTAAAGTGTCTTTATTATCAGGATGTATAATTAAAGCAACTGCATCAAT
>CAMDGP010000015.1 GCA_945897765.1 Chitinophaga pinensis | reverse complement strand
CCATGACTATTTTCAAGATTATACCAATCACATGGTTCAGTTTATGGGTATTCGGCAATAAAAAGTTCAGGTTTATATCCGGCTTCTGGAGATTCAGACGATTATATGTATAAGGTTGATATTGGTGTTGGTCAAAAAGATACAATTTTCGCCCATACGCCAGAAGTAGGAACCGCATTTTGGCAACCACAAGCTGAGATTATTCCAACTTGCGCAGAAATGGTTTTTCCAAATTTAGTTTTAGCTCATATTGCTAGAAATTACAATATAGTAAGTGACACCGACCCATCGTCAATTGCAACACTTAGCGGAGATTTTAACCATTCCATCAAAAGATTAGGAAGAGAAGCTGGAGCTGTAACTGTTTCAATACAACCATTATTAAACATCACTACAGTCGGAAATCCAGTAGTTTATAATTTAAACTTACAACAAACTTCCAACGGAACAATTTCTTATACTTTAAACCCATCTATTCAATTTGGTGATCAAATCAAATACATTCTTAAAACAGATAATGGGTTATGGGTTAGAAAAGATACCATTACCAAAACCTATGGCGCTGTTACACTTCAAGTTTTAGAGGATGCAACAGCAACTACAAATTGGACAGGTAATTGGGGAACAACTACAACAACTTATGTTTCTGCAACGAAATCATTCACAGATACACCTACAGGAAATTATGCAAGTAATGCCAATAGAACATACACTTATGTTCCTGTTGTCGATTTATCAAATGCTAATGCTGCAATGGTTTCTTTTTATGCAAAGTGGAATTTAGAAGCGGATTACGATTATGTTCAATTTCAAGTATCAACTGATAACGGTACAACATGGATTGGGCAATGTGGAAATTATACAGTTGCTGGTACAAGTGCAAACGGAAGTGTTCAACCTAACAATCAACCAGTTTATGAAGGGGTTCAATCTGCTTGGGTCTTGGAAGAAATTAACTTAAGTGATTATTTAGGTCAACAAATTAAAATGCGTTTTCAACTTAGAGCAGATGGAGGAACAAACGCTGATGGTTTTTACTTCGATGATTTCAAAATATTCTTCAACGAAGCTGGTGCGACTGTTGAGCCAGTTGCATCTTTTCAACCAACAACTGCAAACACTTGTATTGGAAATTCAATAACTTTTAATGATTTTTCTTCCAATATTCCTACGACTTGGGCTTGGACTTTTGGTGATGGAACAAATTCTAGTCAACAAAATCCACTTCACACCTACACAACAGCTGGAACTTTTACTGTTCAATTAACAGTTACAAACAGTGCAGGGACAAATTCAACTTCTCAGACGATTACTGTAAATACAAATCCTACTGTAGCATTAACTTCAAATGCTGCCAGCAACACCGTTTGTGATAATCAAGGTCTTGTTAATTTAACTGTTAGTCCAGCAAATGCTATTGTTTCTGGAACAGCGGTTAATAATCTTACTTTTGATCCTTCAATAGCAACTATTGGTTTAAATGTACTAACTGCAAGTTTTACAGACGGCAATGGTTGTAGCGCTGCGACGAACCTTAATATTATCGTTGAACAATGTTCTGATTTGAATGAAAATGGAGCTTCGAATTTACAAGTTTTTCCTAATCCAACAGAAGGAATCGTGACTTTGAAAAATGCGTTCATCGGAAGTGAATTTTTCATTTATGATTTCAAAGGACAATTGGTTAAAACGGGAATTGTAAATTCTGAAAATCAAATTATCTCATTAGAATTAGTTGCTTCAGGTGTTTACACCATTCAAGTTGATGAAAAGCGCGTGAAATTAGTAGTAAAGAAATAAGGAGTTCATTTTTATTTCTTCTCTTAATTCGATTCTATTTGAATTATCAAAAGTTTAATAGTTTCGGCAATTGCTTTCTTGCTAATTTTACAGTATGATATTAGTCACAGGTGCAACAGGACTTTTAGGTAGTCATCTACTTTATGAGTTAATTTCAAAAGGAGAAAGTTGTTTGGCGCTTTGTCATTCTAAAAGTAAAATTTCGCAAGTTACTGATCTTTTCAACTATTATAATCCATCGAAAGCGGATGAATTTTTAAAACAAATCATTTGGAAAGAAGGCGATTTATTGGATATTTTCTTTCTCAAAGAGTTGTTTACTGATATAACTCACGTTTATCATTGTGCGGCAAAAGTTTCCTTTTTCAAGTCTGATTTTTCGGAATGTATGCGCCAAAATCGGGAAGCTACTGCCAATATCGTTAACTTTTGTTTGAAATATAAAGTTGAAAAATTGTGCTATGTCAGTTCAACAGCAGCGATTGGAAATAATGCTTCAGGATTAACTACTGAAAAAGATAAGTGGGAAATAGAAGGAAACAACAGTGGCTATTCGGTTTCCAAGTTTTCGGCGGAAAAAGAGGTTTGGCGAGGAATTGAAGAAGGATTAAATGCGGTTATGATTAACCCTTGTGTGATTCTTGGTCCAGGAAATTGGGAAAGTGGTTCTTTAACAATTTTCAAAACTGGAAAAAAAGGTTTGCTTTTCTATCCAAATGGAAGTAATGCTACAGTTGATGCACGCGATGTTGCTTTTTGTATGCGCTATTTAATGAAAAGCGATATTCAATCTGAACGCTATTTATGTGTTGGAACGAATCAATCGTTTAAAGATTTGTTCACAGCAGTTTGCTCCAAAATGGGTAGTCGAATTCCAAAGTATCAAATTCCAAAATCACTTGCTCTAATAGTTGCCAATTTTATCGAATTTTTTAGTCGCTTTAGTGGGGGAAAAAGTGGTTTATCGATTGAAACTGTTAACTCTGCTTATAAAAATGTTGCTTACGATGTTTCAAAAATTAAGTCTGTTATTCCTATTGAATTTAGAACGTTAAAAGAAACAATAGAAAATGTTTTGAATGCACGAACAAATCAATAGTTATCTACGTTAAAAATCCAATGTCACAAAAAAATAAAATTCTGATTTCTATTTTGGTAATTCTTTATACAGTTGGTGTATTTGGAATATTGACGCCACAATATAGAAATATGTTCTTGGCATTGTCAGATGTTAATTTATTTATTTCTTTTCTTATTCTCCTCATTGCACGCAATCAAAAAGATAGAAATTGGTATGTATTTATAGCGTTTGCTTTTATTGTTGGAATGGCGGTTGAATGGATTGGAGTTCATACTGGTTATTTATTTGGGAATTATGAATATGGACAAAATTTAGGACGAAAATTCGATGGAATTCCGCTTGTGATTGGCTGTAATTGGGCATTAATTGTTGTAAGTTCAGCAACTTTAGCAAAACATTTTTTCAAACACACTTACCTAACACCTTTTTTTGCTGCAATAATAATGGTTTCCTTGGATATTTTTATGGAACCTGTTGCAGTTTCTAGTGATTTTTGGCGATGGACAGACGGTTATATTCCTATTTATAATTACGTTTGTTGGTTATTTATTGGATTAGTATTACAACTTATTTATCACTTTTTTAAGCTAAATGAAGCAAACAAAGTAAACGATGCCTTGTTTGTAATAATGTCATTGTTTTTTATAATTTTAAATATTTTCTAATATGTACTGGTGGGGTCCTATTATTTTGATTTTAACTTTTTTCGGAATGGAATTTATGGCTTGGGCAACTCATAAATTTTTGATGCACGGAACTATGTGGTATTTTCATAGCGACCATCATCAGGAAGAACCCGGTTTTTTTGAACGAAACGATGTGTTTTTTCTAATATATGCGGTTCCTTCTTGGTTGTGCATCATGCTAGGAATGATGAATAATAATTACATCGCTGTTTGGATTGGTTATGGAATTGCAGCTTATGGTTTAGCTTATTTTTTAATCCATGATGTTTATATTCACAGACGATTTAAATGGTTGAGAGATGTTGATCATCCTTATTTTTATGCGATTCGTAAAGCTCATAAAATCCATCATAAGAACCAAGGAAAAAAACACGGAGAATGCTTTGGAATGTTGATTGTACCCCCGAAATTTTACAAAGAAGCTAAACGAACTTATGTGCGTAAATCTAGCACGAAATGAGTTTGTATCTTTGGGTAATTTTGTCTGCTTTCATTGGTCCTTTGGTGTTGAGCTTTGATAAAAAAGTCCATTTCTACACTTATTGGAAGTCAATTTTTATTGGAATTCTAGTTGTCGCAAGTCTTTTTCTAGTAGGCGATGAATTATTTACCCAATGGAAAGTTTGGGGATTTAATCCTGACTATGTTTTAGGAATTTATCTAGGAAATCTACCTCTTGAAGAAGTTCTTTTTTTTATAATTGTTCCCTACAATTGCTTGTTTATTCATGAAGTACAAAAAGCTTATTTCCCCAACTTAAAATTAGACTTTTTAGCTAAGTATTTTCTTCCAATCTTTGGATTTATTTGTCTTCTACTTATCCTTTTCAATTGGGGGAATTATTACACGGTGACTTATTGCTCGACCTCTTTACTATTGAGTGTTGTTTTCTTTTTCAAGAAATCGAGTTGGTTTACGCGTTTTGTTTTAACCTATTTCATTTCAATTATTCCTTTTTTAATTGTCAATGGTATTCTAACAGGAATGTTAACGCCATCACCAATTGTTTGGTACAACGAAGCACATATCATAGGCTGGAGAATAATAACAATTCCAATTGAAGATTTATTTTACAGTTTCAGTATGCTCTTACCTGTTATTTGGATACATGAAAGTTTAGTTAAGAAACAATTAGTTAGGAAATAATTATCCCACAAATCATTAAAACTTGCAAAATATACAAGTTTTAATGATTTAACAAGAAAAGGTTATCTAATCTCACCAACTATCATATTCACCATCACCTTGAATATAGGCATGTGAATTTTCTTCCACTTTCGTTTCTAATTCATCCTCAAGAAAAGGATAAACGATTTTTCCATTCACTTTTACCTTACCATTTTGCGGAACCTCAACAATCAATTTTACTTTTTGATCTCTCAACTTATCTTGAACAGGAAAGGTGTAAAATGTATTGGCTTGAACTGTATTGCTAATTAAATCCACTTTAAAATCAATGTTTTTTGCTTTCAAAATTGCCGTTTGGTGATCACGTCCGTTTGCAGTGAAGTATTGTTTAATATGAAAAATAGAATCTGTTGATTTTCTGTATTCAATTTCAATTCCGTGTAAATAAATGCGCTTATTGGCAACTTTAATCACACCTCTATCTCCTCTACTAATGGTTTTATATCCTTGTTTATCAACGCCTGTAGCATGGTCGAAATTTAAGTTCAAGACAGTTGTGTCGACAGTAAATAAATCTTTTTCTATTTCCCCATTTATAGCAAAAGCTCTACCCGTTTTTGCTCCAGTTAATGAAAGTAGAATAATTCCAACCACCATCATAAAAATCAAACTAAACGAAAAATAGCGGATGATAGAAGATTTAAAAGCGAAAATTGCTCGAATTCCTGTCAGCCAAAGCAAACCAATGACAGATGAAGCTGTGAAAATGATTCCCCAAATTAAATAGTCTGAGTCCGTGGGAGATTCTAAAATTAACGTTCCAAAATCACCTAAAGACATAAATTCACCATTTATTTGTGCAGATATGAAGTCTAGGTCACCAAATAAAAAGACGATTGCAGCAATGAAAAAAGCGGTGCCTGACAATAAAGCAATTAAACCAAAAAATACTGAAATCACACGGACTAATTTTTTAAGACCATTTTGTAATCCATTTTCCTCTTTTATTTTATTTGTCCAAGCTTTCGATTTCTTTTGAATACGATCTGCTGCGTTTTCGATTTCAGATTTCATTGATTCCAAATTCACAGGTTTACCTTTCATTTGCAATTTTTCAATACTCGTTTTTGCTTTAGGAGTAATGATCCAAAGAACGATGTAAAGCGGAAAACCGAAACCACCAAAAATGATAAGTAAGACATATACCGCACGAATTACAGTAACGTCCCAATTCAAATAGTTAGCAAATCCAGACAAAACACCACCTAAAATTGCATTTTCTTCATCGCGGAAAAGTCGCTTGTCAACGCTAGTTTCTGAAGTTGAAAAAGATTCTTTTTCTCTCATTGGTTCATCATCGCCGAAAATTTCTGGATTCCCTAAAATTTCTAACACTTCTTCTACCATTGTTTGTTCAATCACTTTTTTAGAAGGTAGCAATTGCTTTGTGAAAAGCTCTGCAATTCGAAGCTCTACATCTTGAAGGATTTCATCTGAACCTTTTTGATTGTGAAGTACTTTTTTTAGTCTGTCTAAGTAATTTCTTAAAATTTCGTAAGCACCTTCTTCGATTTGAAATGGTGAACCTTGTAAATGAATGGATATTGTTTTATTCATGATTTCCTATTTTTTGGTTAATAATTCGACAGCTTCTTTTAGCTCTGTCCATGTTTTGTCTAATTCACATAAAAATGAATTACCTGTATCTGTGATCTGGTAATATTTTCTGGGCGGACCAGAAGTCGATTCTTCCCAGCGATAAGAAAGCAGTTCATCATTTTTTAGTCTCGTTAGCAGTGGATATAAAGTTCCCTCTACGACCAATAGTTTCTCATCCTTCAATGCTTCGAGAATCTCGGACGGGTAAGCTTCCCCTCTTGCTAAAATACTTAGAATGCAAAACTCCAAAATTCCTTTTCGCATTTGTGCCTGTGTGTTCTCTAAACTCATAGTACTAATTTTAGACAAAGATATATGTTTTAAATTGTACTTTGCAATGCATAGTACTAAAATATTTTTTTTAATTTAATTAAAATATAACTCAAAGTCTTATTCTAACTACGAAAAAATATTTGAAAAATGAATAAAAGAAAAGACCCAGACGATAAAATCTGAGTCTTGGAGTAGCTTTTAAAAATCTAATGAGAAAAATTATGGCTTTAAAATCATTCCCCCATCAATTTTTCCATATTAGCAACATTGTACTTTTTAATGTAGTAGCTTGGAGCAATCGTTTTGGACAACCAAATTATACTTCTTTTTACAGGATAACCTTTTCTCCCTTTTTTGCTTCCTTTTCGAACTGTGTTGAAGAAAAATTTTGTGTTCATGCTTGAAAAAACAGAACATTGAAAATGATCAAAACGTTTTCCTCCTGATTGCTTACGAACGAATTTACTGCCATTTGCTTTCATTTTATCATAAGCTACAAATGAATTGATATAATTTACTTGTTCATCAGCGTTACAATAACACAATTGCACCGGAGCTTCTGGTTTCCAATCATATACATCGTTATCTTTCAAAATTCTTTGCAAGTTTTCAGGATTGTTAGAAAAATATTTTTTTACATATTCATCTTTTAACATTGCCACTGGAACTTCTGGCATCAGCGGATTTATATCCCAAATGTCGTAACTTCCATCATAATATTTTGAAACAATTGTATCATAAGGTGCTTTAAATAAAGATGGAAAATCCTCATCAAAAATATCATAAACTTCATCGTAAGCTCGCAACAAATAAGGTAAATAGCTTGGGAAAGCATACTTTTCAAACATACATTTACTTTGAACGCCTGAAATATCATAAGCGCCAGACATTGGTGACGATGCAGCTACATTAAATTCTTTGCTGTATTTTTCTTGAATCACTTTATGCATTGCCATTGCCGCATGTCCGCCCTGAGAATAACCAGTAATAAAAAGTCGGTTGTCTGTTTTTACATTATTTTGTTTCATTAATTCATGAACTGCTCGCATCATATCAATTCCTGCTTGTGCTTCTGTTCCTGCGTGTTGATACAAATGAAAACGTTCTCCATTTCCTAATCCAACATAATCCGGATAAGCAACAACATAACCTTCTGCTGCAAACCCAGCACAAATGGATTGCTCACCAACTTTGAGATTTATGGTTCTTAACTTACTTATTTTAGTTCCATGTAAATAAATCAACTCTGACGGAACTAATTTATTAGTGATTTTTGGAATATAAACCATTCCCGAAGCGATGACAGAAGTTCCATCATGCCACTTTGTTTTATAAGTAATATCAAATACCTCAAATCCAAATTTGATAGGCATTATTATTTTTGGTATACTCGCTTCTTTCCAAATTTTACTTAACTCTTTTTTGGTAAACGACTTTTTAGCTGTGATACTAATTAAATAACTATTCGCACTTGAATCAGCATCCTTCGTTTGAAAGTTTGCTCGACTATAAAGGGATAACGTCAACAAAAATAAAAAAGTAGCTAACTTATACATAAACAACTAATTAAATGGCGAATAAACTGAAAAAAATAAAAAGTGTTGCTTTTTTCGGTTTCCGAAGTTAAGCTAATTAAAAGCTGTAAACGTGAATTAAAATTGAAATTTATGTTAAACTTAATGACCTAAAATCCTTGTTTGAAATTTCTATAATTAATTTAATGAAGGAAAAGTAAAAACTTACTTCAAACACTTAAAATAATCATAAGGTTCTTGGCAATCATTGCATTGATACAATGCTTTGCAAGCGGTACTTCCAAATTGACTGACCATTCTTGTATTTCTTGAACCACATTTTGGACAAGGAACTATAGTTGGTTCTGCAAAAAGCACACTTTTATCGACTTCATGTTCTGGTGGTGCTATACCATACTCGTGTAATTTGATTCTTCCGTTTTCAGAAAGCCAATCTGTACTCCAAGCTGGAGCTAAAACTAATTCAACTTTTGCAGAATCAATTCCTTTATCTTTTAATTTCGAAAGAATGTCTTCCTCCATTGTTTTCATAGCAGGACAACCGCTGTAAGTTGGAGTAATTGTAATTAACCATTCTCCATCTATAATTTGGGCGTCGCGAACAACTCCCAAATCAATTACTGATAGCACCGGAATTTCCGGATCACTAACTTCTTCAAGCCAATTATAAATTTGCTCTTTGCCTACCATTGTGAATTTGGGTATGCACGTTGCATATATTGTAATTCCGACAACAAATGACCGAAATGTTCAGAATGACGACCTAAACGTCCACCTTCGAATTTCCAATTATTTGAAGGAATAACAATTGTTGCTTGTTGGAAAACTGAATTTACAGTTGCTTCCCATTCTGAACGAATTCCAGATAAATCTGGTAAAATTCCGTTTTTTGTTAATTCAATCTCCACTTCATCGGAGTAAAACAACTCAAATGAATATCTCCACAAAATGTCTAATGAGTTTTGAATTCTAGTGTGCGATTCTTCTGTTCCATCACCTAAACGAATTATCCACTCAGATGAATGTTTTAAATGGTAACGTGTTTCCTTTAAGGATTTATCAGCAATTGCAGCCAATTGTTTGTCGGAAGAATTAACTAATCTTTCGTACAAGGGTTTACGAAACGCATCAAACAAAAATTGACGCATCAATGTGTCACCAAAATCACCATTTGGTTGCTCAACTAAAAGAACATTCACATATTCTTTTTCAAATCTTAGCAATCCTAATTTGTCGCAATCTCTTCCTTTCTCTTCAACAACTCCAGCATAGTCTAAGATACTCATTGCTTGACCAATTAAATCCAACGATATATTTGTCATGGCGATATCTTCTTCCAAAATAGGTCCGTGGCCACACCATTCTGCCAAACGTTGACCAAGAATCAAACTATCATCTCCTAACCGAAGTAAATAGCGAAATAAAGCTTCGTTTTTCATCACTTACATGTGTTTGATTCCTTCATGCACTTCATAAAAAGTTGGATGACGGAAAATTTTAGTGTCTGAAGGCTCAAAATAACTATCAGCATCAGCTGGATCATTAGCGTGAACATAATTTGATTCTACTACCCAAATACTAATTCCTTCGGAACGACGCGTGTAAACGTCTCTTGCATTATCCAAAGCCATTGTCGAATCTGCTGCTCTTAAGCTTCCAACGTGTTTGTGATTTAAACCCTGTTTACTTCTGATAAAAACCTCCCAAAGAGGCCATTCTTTTGTTGACATGATTGATGAATTTAATTTAATTATGCAGATTGTTTTTTCATTCTTTTTTCAGCAAATGCCATTGCCGCATCTCTCACCCACATTCCGTCTTCTTTCGCTTTTCTTCTGGCATCAACTCGTTGTTTATTGCAAGGTCCATTTCCTCCGATAACTTGCCAAAACTCATCCCAATTGATTGGGCTAAAATCATAATGACCAGTTTCTTCATTCCATTTTAAGTTCTCGTCTGGAACTTTCAAGCCAATCAATTCAGCTTGAGGAACTGTCGCATCAATAAAATTTTGACGCAAATCATCATTCGATAAACGTTTAATTTTCCATTTCATTGATTGAGCTGAATTTGGAGACTCATCGTCGTTTGGCCCAAACATCATGATTGCTGGCCACCAAAAACGATTCAAAGCATCTTGTGCCAATTCTTTTTGTTCAGGAGATCCATTTGCTAAAGTTGTTAGCAATTCATAACCTTGACGTTGGTGAAAAGATTCTTCTTTGCAGATTTTTACCATAGCACGAGCATAGGGGCCATAAGAACATCGACATAAAGCCACTTGATTCATAATTGCCGCCCCATCTACTAACCAACCAATTGCTCCAATATCCGCCCAAGAAAGAGCTGGATAATTAAAGATAGATGAATATTTAGCTTTTCCTGAATGTAAATCATCGATAGTATCTTCACGATCCGCACCCAAAGTTTCAGTAGCGCTGTATAAATACAAACCATGACCAGCTTCATCTTGAACTTTAGCTAATAAAACTGCTTTTCTTCTCAAATTAGGTGCTCGCGTAATCCAATTTGCTTCCGGTAACATCCCAACAATTTCAGAATGTGCATGCTGTGACATTTGACGAATCAATGTTTTTCTGTAAGCTTCCGGCATCCAATCGTTTGGTTCGATTTTGATTTCTCGATCTATTTTATCTTGAAATTTTTGTTCAAGATCAATTGTTTCTACTACTTTCATAAGCTATGATTATTTGACAAATATAATTAATTATTAGAGGCAAGAAATAGGACGGAAATCATAAAAGTTAACCTATCCGTCAAAACATATAATTCATTCAAATGTTTATCTTTGGTGCATCAAAATTAAATCAATGACTCCTAAATTTCATAAGCTAAAAATTAAAGACATTAAAAAAGAAACTAAAGATACAGTTTCCATTTCTTTTGATATTCCAGCTGATTTAGTTGCAGATTATCAATTTGAATCAGGGCAGTATTTAACTTTAAAAACTTTAATTAACAACGGAGAAATCAGACGGTCTTATTCCTTATGTTCTTCGCCTTTTGAGAAAGAATGGCGAGTTGCTGTAAAACAAATTGAAAATGGTGTTTTTTCTACTTATGCAAATAAAGTATTAAAAATTGGAGATCAGTTAGAAGTAATGACACCAACTGGAAATTTCAAAGTAACGACTTCCAAAGACAGAAAATCGTACGTTCTTTTTGCTGCTGGAAGTGGAATCACACCCGTTTTTTCTATTGCAAAAACAATTTTAGAGGAAGAAAATGGCGATGTAACCTTATTTTATGGAAATAAAGGGTTTCACGGAATCATTTTCAGAGAAGAATTAGAAGCATTGAAAAATAAATATTTGAACCGATTGCGAGTAATACATATTTTTTCTCGAGAAAGTCCTGGAAATAAAATTCAAAAAGGTAGAATCAACAAAGAAAAGTGTGCCGATTTATATACTGCTTTTTTGAAAAACCAAAACATTGATGAGGTTTTCATTTGTGGTCCTGAAGATATGATTTTGAATATCAGAGAATCCCTCATTGAAAACGGTGTTGAAAGTTCTAACATTCATTTTGAATTATTCGCAACGAATATTAAAAAACAAAAAGTAACAGAAGAAAAACAGAATGTTCCGTCTTTTGCATCCAAAGTTCAACTAATTGTTGATGGTGATACAATTGATTTTGAGTTAGATTCAAACGGTTTAACTATTTTGGATGCCGCTCAAGAAGCGGGAGCAGATTTACCTTATGCTTGTAAAGGTGGAGTTTGTTGCACATGCAAAGCAAAAATACTAGAAGGTTCAGCGAGCATGGACGTTAATTACGCATTGATGCCTGACGAGGTTGAAAACGGTTATATTTTGACTTGTCAAGCTCATCCGACAAGCGAGAAAATTTTAGTTTCATTTGACGATTAAGAAAACATGGGAATATTAGATATATTTAAGAAAAAGGAAGTCAAACCGAAAGGGAGCAAAGGATTTCACGAAGTAAAAATTCAAATAAATAGACTTTCAAAAGATTCAGTAAAAGTAAGTTTTGAAATTCCAAATGAATTGAAATCTGATTTTGATTTTATTGCAGGACAATATGTCAATGTTGAAGTTTTCGTAAATGGAAAAAATCAACGTCGCTCCTACTCTATTTGCAGTGGGAAAAATGAAGCGCTTTCTATTGCTGTAAAAGCAATTGACAAAGGATTGGTTTCCAATTGGTTTAATACAGAAGCAAAAACGGATGACCTAATTCATATTTCTAAACCAGAAGGTGGATTTCATTTAAGTGAAGGACAGAAAAACGTTGTTGCAATCGCTGCTGGAAGTGGAATAACTCCTATTCTTTCAATTGCAAAAAGTTTAGAGGGAAATGGAAAACTAACATTGTTTTACGGAAATCAAACTGTAGATAGATCTATTTTTATTCAAGACTTAAAGTCATTAGAAAATGTGACACCAACTTTTTATTTGAGTCAAGAAACAAAAGAAGGATTTAAAAATGGTCGCATTGACAAAGAAAATTTCACTTCGGAAATCAAACAAAATCTTGAATTATTAAAAGCAGATTGTTTCTTCATTTGTGGTCCTGAAGAAATGATTCATGCCACCAAAGAAGTCTTGAAATTTTTCGGAGTGCAAGATTCAAAAATTAAGTTTGAATTATTTACAACACCAACAGCCGTTCCTGCTGCTAAAAAAGAAATGAACTTTAAAGGGAAAAGTCACATTAAAGTAATGCTTGACCACGAAGTTACATCTTTTGATATGCAAGTGCCTGGCGGAACAATTCTTGAACAGGTTGAAAGGTCTGGTTTAGATGTGCCTTATTCTTGTCGTGGCGGTGTTTGTTCTTCATGCAAAGCCAAGGTTTTAGAAGGAGAAGTTTCAATGAAACTCAATTATTCACTCACAGATGAAGAGGTTGCAAACGGTTACGTTTTAACTTGTCAAGCGATTCCACAAAGTTCAACTGTTTCTTTGAGTTATGACGACTAAGACAGTAGTTATAGTCGGTGCGAGTCGTGGGATAGGCAAAGCATTGGTAGAAAATTTTGCCAAAAGAGAGGAATTTGAAGTTATTGCGTTGTCTAGAAATCTAGAAAAAATGCAAGCGGATTTTGGAGTATTATCTTCCGTGAAATGCTTTGAATTTGATTTAGAAAAAGATGTAAAAAATCAAGCTGAAAAGATATTTACATCGATTGGGAAAGTTGATTATTTAATAAACAATGCTGGATTTTTGGTAAATAAACCATTTGAAGAAATTACAGGCCAAGAACTACAAAAATCTTATCAAATCAACTTATTTGGAGTCTTTGAAACCGTTCAAGCAATTATTCCACATTTAAATCCGAGTTCTTCTCATATTGTCAATATTAGTTCAATGGGTGGGTTCCAAGGATCAATGAAATTTGCTGGACTTAGTGCTTATTCAACTTCAAAAGCTGCTTTATGTAGTTTCACAGAATTATTCGCTGAGGAATATAAAAACTCTTCAATTGCAATGAATTGTCTTTGTTTAGGTTCAGTTCAAACAGAAATGTTAGAAGAAGCATTTCCAGGTTATCAAGCACCTTTGAATCCAGCGCAAGTTAGTAATTACATTTCCGACTTTACAATTAACGCTCACAAATACATGAAAGGAAAAATAATTCCTTTATCCTTAACAAATCCGTAACATTTGTAATTTCCATTATTTTTAGTACTTTAGTTGACTATTCTCTGAAATGACAAAACGAATATTTCTCTCCATTCTCGTTTTTTCCTTCTTCCAAATAAGTTTTGGTCAAGATGTGCATTGGTCTCAATTTAACGATAATCAATTATTTCAGAACCCAGGGCAAGCAGGACATTTCGATGGTGATTACCGATTTATAGCGAATTATCGCGACCAATGGAGAAGCGTCACCATTCCGTTTAGTACTTTCTCAATGTCAGCCGATGCCAAGTTTAAAAATTATGGCGTTGGACTTTTGTTATCTCACGACCAAGCTGGTGATGGAAAATTTAGAACAGTTGAGGTTCAAGGGAATTTTTCACGATTATTTAAAATCACAAAAGATTCAGTACATACCATTCGGCCTGGAATTAATTTCGGAATGAATCACCGACAAATTAACTGGGATGCATTGTATTTTGACAATCAGTATAATGGGTATATTTTTGATCCTAGTGCAGCAACAAATGAAACGTATCAAAGTGACCGCAAAACAAACATTTCTATTGGTGTTGGCTCATTATATGAATGGAGAAAAAATGAACGATTTAAAGTCTTGTCTGGTTTTGGGATTTATAATTTGAATCGTCCTAATCAAGGATTTTACACAGAAAAAATTCAACGAGATATTCGTTTTACCCTATTTGCAAAAGGAACGTTTAAAATCAATAAAAAATGGGATGCCGTTCCAAGTTTACAATTTAACAATCAAGGAATTTATCGAGAATTACTTTTAGGAGGTTCAGCAAAATATTACTTAACTAAAACAGCAAAAGTTTATCAAGCTTTATATGGTGGGGTTTGGTATAGAAATAGAGACGCTGCCTATTTGACTTTTGGATACGATTATAAAGATTTTTTTGCTGGAATTAGCTATGATATTAATTATTCTAAATTGGTTCCTGCCAGTAGAGCTCGAGGAGGTATAGAAATAGCAGTTAGGTACATCATACGTACATTTAAACCAAAACGAATCATTCACCGTGTATGTCCAGATTACATTTAGTTTTTCTGTTTGTTTTAATTTTCTTTAATTCATTTTCTCAAGCAAAACTTAAACAAATTGTTGCCTTTGCAGACGAGCAATATAAAAAAGGAGATTACTTTTATGCACTTGACTTCTACAAACAAGCTTTAGGTCAGGATTCAACAAATTTGGAGATTTTGTGGAAATATGCTGAAACGCATAGAGCATACAAAGATTATGTTCAAGCAGAAAAATATTATGCTTTAGTTTACGCTAAAGATATTGAAGAAAAATATCCAGCATCTATATTGTATATGGGCTTAATGCAGAAACAAAATGGAAATTATAGTCGAGCATTTGAAACAATGAAACTTGCCAAAAAACGTTTTGCAGATGGTGAATTTGATTATTTTTACAGAAAATCTATACAAGAAGTTGATGCTTGTGCTTGGGCACAGAAAAACTACACTGATACGTCTCAGCCAATGAAAAGATTGCCTTTAACAGTCAATTCTTATGATGCTGATTTTGGCCATACAATTAAAGATAACATATTAATCTTCTCCTCTCTTCGAGCGGATTCAATAAAAGATGCAACACAAGAAGTTTATTCCAAAAACTACAAAACCAAGTTATATTCTTCAGTTATAAAAACTGAAAAATTTGAGGCAAATAAACAAATTCAAGATTTAATTATTCAAAAGCTAAACACGGGGAATGGTTCTTTTTCATTTGATGGCAAAAAATTCTATTTTAGCGCTTGTGAGGACGAAGGTTATAATTACCGATGTAAGATTATGGTTGCTAATTATGCAAATGGAAAATGGTCGAAAATTGATTCATTGAAACAAGAAATAAATCCACTTGGAACAAATAATACCATGCCATTTATCTCTAAATTAAACGGTGAAGAAGTATTGTATTTTGCGTCGGATAGAGAGGGTACAAAAGGAGGTTTGGATATCTGGTATGCTTATCCTGAAGGAGTCAATCGTTTTAAAGCTATTATGAATGTGGCGGCTATAAATTCTGCTGATAATGAATTAAGTCCTTGGGTGGATACAATTGAAAACAGATTGTACTTTTCATCTTCTTGGCACAATGGTTTTGGAGGGCAAGATGTTTTTTACTCTAAAATCAATGGAAATAAATTCGCTACTCCAACAAATGCAGGTTTACCGATTAACAGTCCTGCCAATGATCAATATTATTTCAAGCACAATGACACTATTTATGTTTCTTCAAATCGGTTAGGAAGCTATTACTCAAAGAACCCAACTTGTTGTAGCGATATATTTGCTATTTATCCACCTAAAAAAACACAAGAAATTGTTGAAGTTAAAACGGAAACGAAAACAGAAACGAAAATAGAAACAGAGTTTCAAAAGCGAATTAAAGAAAAACTACCTGTCACACTTTATTTCAGAAATGATGAACCCGACGCATCTTCTTTAGCAACTTCTACAAAACAAAATTATATTAACACTTATAAATTATACCAAGAAAGGTATCCACTTTATAAAACAGAAGTTGCAAAAGGATTAACAGAAGTTGAAGCTTCTAAAAAACAAAATGATTTAGATAATTTCTTTCAAAAAAATGTAGACAAAGGGGCAACTGATTTAATTTCTTTTTCTGATATGATTTTGCAAGAATTGAAAAGTGGTTCAGTTGTTACATTAACAATTAAAGGATTTGCCAGCCCTGTTGCTAAAACAGCTTATAATGTTAACCTAACAAAAAGAAGAATATCATCCTTAACCAACTATTTCAGTGAAAAGAATAATGGGGAGTTCAAACAATACATTCAAGGGAAAGCGCAAAATGGAGGGAAATTAATTTTTGCAATTGTTCCTTTTGGTGAATATACAGCTAATCAAACAACGAGTGATGATATTAAGAATCAAAGTAGTTCTGTTTATTCAAAAGAAGCTGGAATTGAACGAAAAATTCAAATTGAGAATGTAAGTTTTGACAAAGGAGAAGTTCCTTTTCCTATTGAAAGTTTGAATCCGATTTTCACAGCAGGTGAAGTGAAAAAAGGAGATAAAATAACAGGTTCATTCAAAGTTGAAAATATAAGTTCTGAAGCTATCGAGTTAGAATTGGATAATATTGACACTGCGGTTCAAGCTACATTCAATTCAATTACTGTTGGCGCTAAATCAAGCGCAATTGTTACTTTTGTGGTAGATACACAAACTATGTCGGGACTTTCTAAAAACATGTTTAAAGTGAAAGTGAAAGGATTCCAAGATAGCATTGAGTTCTTTATTACATCAGAAGTTAAATAAAACAATGCCAATAGTGTCAGAAACCCTAATTGAACTCAAAACCACTGAAAAAGTAGAAAAGCCAAGGTTACAATTTATTGATATGGCAAGAAGTTTTGCTATTCTTCTAATGCTTGAAGGTCATTTTACAGGGGCAGCGTTAGCAAATCAATACCGTAATGAAGATTATATTTTATACAATATTTGGCATAATTTACATGGTTTAACTTCACCTCTTTTTTTCACAGTAACAGGATTAGTTTTTGTTTATCTACTTACAGGAACAAAATCTACGGAACCATTTTTTCAAAATTCGCGCGTAAAAAAAGGTTTTAATCGTGTTTATATGTTGCTTTTTTGGGGCTATATTATTCAATTGAGCCTATGGAGCGTCATCAAATCAATCTACTTCGGAACTTCTTTCCATTTAGACTGGTTTGCTGCCTTTCACGTTTTACAATCAATTGCTTTTGGAATTGCATTTTTATTGTTGATTTACGGTATTCATCTGTTTGTTAAGAAAGGTGATATACTTTGGTATTATTTAATTGCAGCTTTGTTGATATTCATTGGTTACTCTCAAATGAAGGAATATATTCAAGCTGATGAATTACGCATCGCTGGTACCACATTAAAAGCAAATTATTGGCCAAATGGATTTCCTTCATTTATTCAAAATATGTTCTACGGGAAATACTCCGATTTTAGTTTTATGCGCTATGCTGGGTATGTTTTATTGGGAGGAATGACTGGAAGAATTATTCGAAAACATGAACACTTAACCAAAAAAAATTGGTTTGGAATTGCTTTTATTTTGATTGCTATTTTTCTAAATGTTTTTATCCAATCTATTCTTGTTCAAGTCGATTCATTTACAGAAATGATTGGTATTTGCCAGAAAGGAGTTTATGAGTTAAATAGCACAGCATTTATGCGATTTGGACAAGTTATTGGACTTCTTGGTATCCTAATGCTTATTGATGGGAATTTCAAAGTTAAAGCTCCTTTGTTTTTAAAACTTGGACAAAATACACTTCCAATTTACGTAATTCATGTAATCATCCTTTATGGTGGAATTTTCGGAATAGGATTAAAACCAGATGTAATTAACCTTAATTTGAGTCCTTACGCATCGATGGGTGTTTCTGTAATTGCAATGCTTTCTTTTACCGTTATGGTCAACTATATAGAACCCCTAGAAGAAGTTTATAATTCAGTTCAAAAGAAAATATTTTTTTGGAGAAAAAGGAATTAATTTTTTCGTTTCACATTTCCCTTTTTAGAAGGCTTTGATTTCTTCTTTTCAATCGGTTTCGGGGGAGCTTCAAATTTTACAGTTCGGGTGTAAATTCGTTGACCACACAAATCATTTACAGTTAATTTAATTTTATACTTCCCTGGTGATTTGTAATAATAAATAACATTTTTATCTGTTTTAACAACTCCATTTCCTAATTCCCATTTATAACTTGCTAGATGAGAATAATTAGCATTCAACATCAATTTATATTTTCCTGTATTTGTTCTTTCTGATTCAATACTAAAATAATTAGTATTCAAACCTAAGCCATCAAGATTCGATAAAACATAGTTTCCAACTTCCTTTTGAATTATAGTTCCTGTTTTCCCATCAATTGTTGAAGTCACTGCTCCCTCTGGCGATTCTTTAAAAATTGAAGCGTAAAAAGTACATGCAGAAAGATAAGA
>CAMDGP010000014.1 GCA_945897765.1 Chitinophaga pinensis | reverse complement strand
GGTGCTGTTGTGTTTGTTTGATTTGGATAAGTTGTAACACCATCCACACAAATAGGATCTGCTAAATCACAGCTCAGCGAAGTATTTCCAGCAAATAATGTAACAAAACTTCCAGGACAAATTGCAGTATCGCTTATGTTGACATTTGGGAAAGGTATTACGAATAGATTCAAAATATTTACAGAATCACACCCTTCACTTACTGTAAAAGTTGAGTCATAGTAAGTACCGGAAATTGTGTAGTTTTCATTATTCCATATATAGGGTAAATTGGCTTCACAAACAGTAACATTTGTTGTTTCAGTAGATGTTAGAGTTATTGTTAAAATTAACACTATAATAGAATCGCACGCATTTTCATTTTGTAACGTATCGATATAAGTCCCCGAAGTTGTGTAATTTTCATTATTCCAAAAATAAGGAAGATCACCTTGACAAATTGAAATTTCTGATGCAGTACTGTCACAAGCAACCTGCGAAAAAGACAAAAAAGATAATAAAAAGGCAAAAAATGTAATAGATAATTTCATAATTTTAAATTAGTTAGCCAAAAATACAAAAATAAAATCGAACTAATGAGTTTGATTTAGGCAAAAAGGATAAACGGCAGAATATATTTTTTACATTAGCTATAACTGTCCATCGGAATGGTATTTTCCTAATTTAAAAACGCGAACTTTTAACAAGATCCCATCTTTGCTGTAGTCAAAGACTTTCCCATCCCACAATTGACCGTTTTTAAATTCGCCATCCATCCAGATTTCATCACTTTCGTTATAGATTTTATTATAGCCATTTGGTACAAATTTCAAACCTTTAGTTCGCGGAATTTTAACAGTTGGAGGATAAATCACAATTGATTTTGACTCGATTTTTGGCACTGTATTTTCAGCCATTTTATAGGTTTTTGTTCCTGTTGGTTTTCCTTGTGCATTGAAAGTTTGTAACTCTTTGAGTGATCCATTTTCATAATAGCGTTTTACTTCACCAGAAATTAAACCATTTTTTGAGATATATTCTAATTCAATATTTCCGTTTTCGTAAAAATATTTTATTTTTCCAGATTCATTACCATCATTATTGTAAGAGCCAATATATGCAACTTTTCCATTGTTGTGATAACGCGTTAATTCCCCTTTAAAATGTTCTTTTCCAAAAGCGCCAGATTCTTTAATTTTCCCTGTTTTAAAAAAGCGTTTATACTCACCCTCAGGACGATTATTATTAAAATGTCCTTTTAGAAATGGCGTCTTTCCATCAGCATGATATTTCACCCATTCACCTTCTTTTCTTCCTTTGTAAAAATATCCTTCTTCTGCTTTTCCGTTAGGTGAAACGCCAGAATTTGGTTTGTCTTTGCCGGTAAAAACCCATTTTCCAGTTCTTTTTCCATCTTCATCCTTCTTGTTTTGAGATAAAAAGCTACAAGGAGTAATCAACGTAAAAAAGAAAATAATAGCAACTAATTTCATATTCTAAAGAATCTTCGTAAAGATAAAACATCTTCCAAACATTTTTTTCATTCTGTGAATAAATACTTAATTTCCCTGACCAAAGTCAAAGAGATATACACTAATTTTGAATCCTATATTTTTTTATGTTGACATTAGACCCAAAAGAACTAACTGTTCCTAAATTACATCAATATTTACTTGGTGCAGTCGGACCTCGACCTATTGCTTTTGCTGCAACTATTGACGCTGCTGGAAATCATAATTTAGCTCCTTTTAGCTTTTTCAACGTATTCAGTGCAAACCCACCAATTTTAATTTTTTCACCTGCTCGTTCGGGGAGAACAAACACAACAAAAGACACATACAATAATGTAAAGGTACATCCAGAAGTGGTTATAAATGTGGTGAATTATGAAATCGTTCATCAAATGAGTTTAGCAAGTTCACCTTATGCGCCAGGTGTTAGTGAATTTGAAAAAGCTGGTTTTACTCCTTTGAAATCAGAATTAGTACAACCTATGCGTGTGGCAGAATCTCCCGTTCAATTTGAATGTAAAGTGATTGAAGTAAAAGAACTTGGAACTGAAGGTGGTGCTGGAAATTTAATCATTTGTGAAGTGGTTAAAATTCATATCAATGAAGCCGTTTTAGACGAAAATGGAATGATTGACCAACATAAAATTGATTTGGTTTCGCGAATGGGTGGAAATTGGTACTGTCGTTCTGATGTAAATTCTATGTTTGAAATTCAAAAACCAATTACAACGTGTGGAATCGGTTATGATGCTTTACCAAAAGACATATTACAAAGTCCTATTCTTACAGGAAATGACTTAGGTCACTTAGCTGGAATTGAAAATTTACCAGATGAAACAGCAGTAAATGAGTACAAACTTTTGGAATTAAGTGATTTATTTTTATCTTTAGAAGATGATGCAAAAGCTTTAGAGCAAAAATTGCATTTACGAGCGCAACAATTATTAAAAGAAAACAAATTAGAGGAAGCATGGTTGAGTCTGCTTTCTTTCAATAATTAATAACAACAAAAAACAACAACAATGTTTAAATTAACCGGGACTGTTAAAGTCGTAAGCCCAACACAAGTTATCAGCGAGAAATTTTCAAAAAGAGAATTCGTTATTGAAACACAAGACCAATATCCTCAATTAGTGATGTTTCAAGCAACACAAGACAAGTGTTCATTACTGGACAATGTGCAGGTAAGCAGTCAAGTAGAAGTTTCTTTCAATTTGAGAGGAAGAGAATGGACAAGTCCTGCAGGAGAAGTAAAATACTTCAACACATTAGAAGCTTGGAGAATTGAAAAAGTTGGTCAATCAAACGCAATGCCTGCTGGTGGACCATCTGCAATGTCGTTAGGTTCTGATCCAATTCCTGCTGCAACAACTTCAGCAGTAGCAAGCAACGAAGAAGAAGACGATCTTCCGTTTTAAGCGATTAAACACTTTTTAAAAGCGAATTTTCAATCGAAGATTCGCTTTTTTCGTTTTCAGTTCTTACAAGATTTGAGTTTAAAAAAAGATGTTTTTGTTCCACTTTTCCTGTCCAATTCAATCATTCAATAGTTGAAAATTTGAAAGTTCCGCAGGATTTCAAATCCTGCGGAACTTTTCAAATCCTGCGGAACTTTTGAAATCCTGCGGAACTTTCTCACTGAAAAAAAAGTAAAAGTCTATTTTAAGTAAAAGCTAATTCTAAGGGGATTTCTCTATTCTTTATACCTGATTTTGGTTTCATTTTCTTCTAAAACCTTATCTTTACTTTATTGGATAATCAAACTAAATATTGGAAGGATTTCTTGAATGGCGACAACGATGCGCTAGCTAAATTATACGTGGATTTATTTGAGCCTTTAGTTCTGAAAGCTATTTATTATACAAAAAATCCTGAAATCGCTCGGGACATTGTGAGTAGTTTATTCGTCTCTTTATTAGAATTGGATAAAGTAGAAAGACAATCGCGTTGGAATAAAATTGAAAGCCATCAAGCTTTATTATTGGTGATAGTTAGAAATAAATGTTTAGATTTCTTAAAAATTACACAAAATCGAGAGCGAATAAACAATGAACTTTATACTGAAAAAAGCTCCGACCTTGAAAAGATAGATATGATTGCACATTTGACTGCTTGTATTCAAGAATTAAAACCAAATGAAAAACAATTGGTGGAGTTGAATTTACAAGGTTTTAGCAACGATGAAATTTCTTTGAAGTTGAATCTAAGTGAAAAAACAGTTCGCAACAAACTGAGTTTAACCAGAAAGTCCATTTGGAAATTGTGGCACCAAATGATACTACTAATTGCTTTTGTATGGAGATAAAAGATTTAAAGAAGCTCTTAGATAATCCTACTCAACTTGAAGTTGAAATGGAAAAATTGCGCGCAGATGTTACTGTTTCGGAGGAAATCAATGGATTCATTGTGCTTTATGACAGTTTTGAGGGGGATTGCGAAGCTATTAAGAATTATTTAAGTTCAACTGAAAAACAAATTCTTGCGCCTTTGCAAGCAAAATCTACTTCATTTTCGTTCTTAAAATATGCTGCTGGAATTGCTTTCTTAATTGGTCTTGTTGGCTATTTCTATTACTATTCAACTCCTGCAAACAATCTTACTGCAAAAACTGCTGATAAAAAAGAACTTTTCGTTGAACCAGGAATTCCTATCTATATGGGTGAAACTGCGAAAATAGCTTGGGAAAAATTGATGTTTGCTATCAAAAAAGAAAGTACATCAAAAGCAATTTCAGAATGGCAAAAAATTCAAAAAATTGCACCTGAAAATGATACCGTTCTTTATTTTGGTGGTCTTGTTTATTTCAACGCGAATCAAATACAAAAAGCTGAAAAATATTTTAAGCGAAACCGTCAAATTCAAAGTACTTACAACGACCGTTCACTTTATTTCATAGCAATGATTGATTGGAAACGAAACAAGCGAGAAGAAGCCAAGAAAAAGTTCCAACAACTTACTTCATCAACAGATTTGGAACTTAAAAAGGCAGCTAAGAATCGTATTGAAGAAATTGAAAACACTTCAGAATAAAAAAGAGTTGACTTAATTTCTAAATCAACTCATTAGTTTTTCAATTTTTCCGCTGGCGTTTTCTATTCACCATATAAGAATTCACTGCGTTTTTAGAAGTGTACCAAACATTTCCTTCTTTATAAGCATCAATCTTACCTTGTCGAGCCAAAAGACTCAAATATTCTTGACCATAGGGCAAGCGTTCTTCCTCGATTAAGCTGGTGATAGATGAATATTCATAGGTTGAACCTGGTAGTGCAGCCAAATAAATATTCAAGGTACGTTCAACGGCTTGAATCATTAACAATTGAAGTTTCTTATATTGTCCATTGTTTGCTTGGTTAAGTGCTTCATAATACTTCTTTCGATCGGCTCGTAGAATAATTGCTGGAGGATAGCCATTTCGCAATAAAAGTAGGTTCATCGCTAATCGAACGGTTCTACCATTTCCATCAAAAAAAGGATGAATCCAAACAAAACGATGGTGAAAAAGCGTTGCCAAACTGATCATATCCAAACCATCTGGATTTAACTGAATCCATTCGATGAGCTCATCAAACAACTCACTTACTTTTGAAGCGGCTGGCGGAGTGAAATTTGCACCATTGATTCGGACATTTCCTGTACGGATTCTACCGGCATAATGTTCTTCGATGTTATTTAATACAATTTCGTGTAATTTCAGAATATCAATACCCCGAATTGGTTCTGAAGCAGCAGCCAATTGATATAAAAAAGAAATCGCTTTGTGGTGATTGAACGTTTCAAAATGCTCCCGAAGGCTTTTCCCTTTTACCGTCACACCTTCCTCGAGAATCATTTGGGTTTCACGTAGCGTAATGGTGTTTCCTTCAATGGCATTTGAATTATAGGTCCATTCCAGTGCAAGATTCGCTTTAATTTTCTCGACAATAAATGTTGGCAAAGGCCGATGTGCATCCAATTCCCTTTTCTTGGATTCCAACCTTGAAAGGTGCGCATTGATTTCATCATCTACAATAAATTGATTCTTCCACATAATATCGGATAAGTCACAAAGTTAATATTTCCGATGTTAAATTTAAAACATTTTCCCAATTATTTTAGAAATCTTATTTAATGAAATTCAGTACTCCTCCCAATACAAATAAAACCGCAACACAATTGCAATCAAAACTAAGAGCACTAAATAAGCTTGCCACAATTTATCTGGTATTGGTTCTGGTGCCAAACGCAAATCTTTGACGTTGGAGGTGAGTTCGTAGGTTGACCAATGTTGTGGATGAGCCTCAATTCCCGTATGCGTTTTTAAATAATCCAATTTTGCTAACTGTAATGCATCTTCTACTGTTTCTCCTTTGAAAAGATAGTGATAAAATTTCTCAAAAATATAGGCTGAACTTTGATCAATGGTTTGGTAAGGTGAAGCAATTACAGCTTTTGCACCTCGAGACAAGAGTAGGTTATTAATACCCAAATCGAAAATATTTATTCCTCTTCTACTTCCAGCAAAGCACACATTAAAAATCACCAAGTCTTTACTAACTTTGAAATCAGAGGCTCTTAAACTATCCAACTCTTTTGATTCTAATGTGGAGTTTTCAAAGTTCCCGTTGCTGTTTGTTTCTAACCCACCATGTCCAATAATTTGTAAGATTCCTTTTTGGGTAAAATCGCTTGTTCTCAAAATTGTAGGTAAACCTTTTTTCTTTTTAATAAATTCACCAGAAAATGGCAATCGACCAACAGAAGATGGATTTAGCCAAACATATTTTGTGTGTTTTTTTGCGAAATTTTCTCCATTGTTACCGATAAAAAAATCAATTGGATTATACATTTTAACGATATTAACCTGCTTCTTAAAATATGAAAGTTCATCAAACTTTTTGCCTTTTAAATCTGTTACGATCCAATCAAATGGAAGGTTTAAATCAGCGGTAACATACAACTTTTTAATTTTATGTTTAATTATTGCAGGTAATATTTTGGAATGTTTAAAGATTTCGTGTCCTTTCTTTTTAAATGCCGAAAATTGATTTATTTCTTCATTTGTCATGCCTAACCAAAATGAATTCAATTTAACCACATCAATATGATTTTTTCGAACCACAATGATGAAGGGAACCGAACCAGCATTTGAAATATTTACAAGTATTGCCTCTTCTTTCTTTAAGCGGTTTTGAATTTTCTTTCCAAGGTCGATATTTTCCCAAGGTTTTACTAAAATTTTTAATTCTTTAAGTGCAGATTTATTAGTTGGATTAATTTCCGTTTTGACTACTAATTCGTTAAACTTTTTTCGTTTTGCTGGAGAATTTCGCTTTTGATAGCTATTTTTTGAATAGTACGAAAAACGATCTAAAGTCAAATTCAACATATCATTTTTATTCGCCAAACTGGCTTTTTTAAGCAAAAAATATTCTTGTATTTGCAGCAATTGATAATTAGGTGAAATGTCATACGCATCAAAATAGTTGCTGTTTTCTTGACTTAAGTACATCCTCCACAAAGGTAAAATGCGCTCTAATATAACTTTCACTTTCATTAATTTTTCAGGCGGATAATCTTTAGCAATTGCATTTTTTATATAATAAGATAACAATGAAATCGAGTTTATCATACTTGGTCCCATTTCGCCAATAGGGTTTCTGTAAAATCGGTTAATATAGGGTTGTGTAATTGAGTCCGCCTTATCCTCCATTAAACAGGTATAATAAACCATAGCCAAGCCAGCATCAAGGTTTTTACGCAAACGTTTCTCAGATTTTGGCAAACACGAGATTGCTCTACTGTGGGCATTTATGACCTTACTAAAAACTTCTTTTTCGAAAATAGGATGTTTGAAATCCGATTCTGACGCCCTGACACCATAACCCACCAAATCAAATAAGCGGTTACCTAACGAACGATATAAAATAGCTTTTTCTTGCGGAAAATGTGGAACTTCATCGACAATACGAATTGCCGAATCTAAATATTTTAAAACTGGAACTATTCTTGCTTTTCGATCAGTAACAAAATCATCTGAAATTTTGTAATAATTATTACGATGTAAAAAACTTGTCGCATATATCTGATAAATGTAATGAGCTGCAATTTTATGGCGTTGGGAGTAGTTATTTCTTAGTAATTCTAATGCCTTATCCGCATGAATTACGGTAGAATCCCCAATAAACGAATAATGGAAATAAAAAGCAATTTGTGCGTGATAGTAAGCCTTATAAATCGGTTCATTTTTAAGCTGAACTGCCTTTTGAGCTGCTATTTTATAGGCATACATATTTTCTTCCCAAAAATAAAGCTTGGATTGTGTCGTTAAAATTTCGTAGCGTTGATTCTTACTTAAATTGCTACCTAAAAGCTTTTCGCATTTCAAAAGTGCAGTATTAAAGTAACCTTTGTTTATCAAATAGCTAAGCTCGCTTTTCTTTGTAACAAACAACTTCTCAGAAACAGTGGCAGTTGCGAAACCAGTTGAAACAATTAAAAACAGAAACAAAAGAAACCAACTTCGCATATTTATAAAAATAGTCTTGCAAAAGAAACAAAATCCAATGAACTATTTTTGCAGTCGCCTATTAAATCTGTATTTCAAGTTGTTTCAAGTTTGAAATAAAAAAATCCCACTAGCAGAAAGTTCCGCAGGATTTCAAATCCTGCGGAACTTTACGTTTCAAATCCTGCGGAACCTTACCTGCGGAACTTTACCTGCGGAACTTTACCTACGGAACTTTAATTTCAATAGAATTTTTCTAACCTGAATCATTTTTCTTTGTCTTCAATTTAATCGGTAAAACCTTTTACTTATTATCGATTCTAGTCCAACGAGTCATTTCAACGGTATAATCTGCAAGAAAAAGTGGGATATTCAATAATCCATCACGATATTGAAGGTTTTTTAATGAATACCTAATTCTCAGAGATGGACTGAACTTTTCATTGTATAAGGCCAAACTTCTACTTTTAACATTTTCATCGCTCTTCACTTCGATTGGAATAATTTCATTTTCAATTTGAATTAAAAAATCAACTTCAGCAGTATTTCCAGATGTCCAATAACGTGGAGGAGTTTTTAATTGAGTAACCAAACTTTGCAGAATATAATTTTCTATCAACGCACCTTTAAACTCAGAAAAAAGGCGATTTCCTTCTAAAAATACGCTTGGTGAAAGTTTAGCTAAGTTTCTTATTATTCCAACGTCTAAAGCATATAATTTAAATGCACTTTGATCGTCATAAGCGCTTAGTGGTAATGATGGTTTTGTATTTAATTTCACTTGATATACTAATCCTGCATTTATCAACCATTGAATTGCATCTTCATATTCTCTTGCTCTTGCTCCCGTTCGAATTAATTGATAAATGAATTTTTTGTTCTCTCGCGCAAGTTGTGCTGGCAACGAATTAAACACTTCGCCAATTTTAGCAACGTTTGTCAAAATTGGATGTTTCGCAAAATCACCTTTGTACGAAAGAATAAGATTATTTAATGTTTCGTCTGTATTTTCAAATGTATTCGAGTCGTTAAATGATTTAACAATTGCTGGCATTCCTCCTGTAATCATGTATTTTTTGAAATGATGTAATAAATCATTAAAAAAATAGTCAGGAATGGGATCCAGTGCATCTAATTGCTCTACATACTTCGATAAAGAATTACTCCAATTAGGTAATACTTCTCGAAATGTCATTGGATGAAGCGTTAAAAATTCAACTTTCCCAACAGGAAAAGAATTGCCTGAATTTAACAAAATACCCAAAAGTGAGCCAGCGCATATAATTGGAATGTCAGGTTTTTGTTCTGCAAAATATTTTAAGGTATTCAATGCCTCAGGGCATTCTTGAATTTCATCTAAAATGATCAATGTTTCGCTATTTATTTCTTTACCGCTGATAAGCGAAAACGACTCAAGGATTCGATGTGTATCTTTATTTTTTTGAAAAAAATCTTTTAACTCTGGACGTTCGTCAAAGTTGAAGTAAATAGATTGTGAAAAGGCATGTTCTCCAAACCAACGCATGAGATAGGTTTTACCAACTTGTCTCGCTCCTTGAAGAATTAATGGTAACCTCTCGGATTTATTTTTCCATTTAATTAACTGAAGTTGTAGGTCTCTCTCCATTTATAAGTGGGTAAAATGTGATAATTTACACAAATATAACATTTATGTTGTGATTTTAGTAAAGTTCCGCAGGATTAAAGTTCCGCAGGATTTCAAATCCTGCGGAACTTTCAAATCCTGCGGAACTTTTCCTCAAAATCTAATTTTATCAACCCCCAATATTTATTACGAAGGCAAATTGGATCAAAATCTTCGTCTGCATTATCAAAAAAGGTAAGTTGGGATATTATTTCTTTTTTCGTAAGACTATACGGATAGCGTTTTTTATAAAATTCAATCATTTGATTTAGAGAAAAATGATCCATTAATTCATGAAGGTCCCAAAAGTCTTTTTTTCTTCCATTGTTACCTATCACTTCTAGTTTCATTGCCGCAATTTCTTCTAATCTTGCAAATCGAATATCCTGCTCAATAAGTTGCGGAAAGACAAATGAATCTGTGTAAAAAATATCCAATTTAACAAGGTCTTCCTTCGATGTCCCTACAAAGTAAGATTTACCCATTGAATTATTTCCCCCATACCCCATTTCAACTGTTGGAAAGGTTGAACATATCACTTCATCAATTCGGTCGAAATCGATAGAATCATAAGGTGCATCAGTAAACAAATCAATATCTACGGACATTCTGTGTCCAATTTGCAAACTTAAAGAAGTACCACCAACCAATCGAAAACTCTTTAATTCTTCAATTTTCATGAGTTTATTTAATGAAACCCAAAGGTTATCTGAAACCGTATTTTTGTGAAGTGCAATCAATTTATGCTGTATTATTTATAAGTACTTATTTACATTTTGATAGAAACTTGGAAGAAAATTATTTTTAGTAGCATCAATTGTTTGTTTCACAGTTGAAAGCCCATAGAAAGAAATAATCTCCTTAATCTCTGTATCATTTCCCCTTTCGAAAATACGTTTGATAATGGCGGATTTTTGTTTTTCCCAATCCAACAAATTGAAATCAGTATCCCAAAATACTATTTTCCTTATCTTATTGAGGTTTGGAGTACTTTTTTCAGCATCTTTTTGTAATGCTATTTGAATATCGTAACTGGCTTGAATATGCATAAAATAATCCGTTGCAACTCCGAAATGTTTTGCCAGTTTGATTGAAAGTCCAGGATTAACACTTCTTTTTTCATTGAGAATTGCACTGATAGTTTGCTTGTGTTCATTAACTGATTTGGCTAATTCACTACTTTTCAGGCTTTGATTTTTGAGTTCTCTTTTTAAAATAGCCCCAGGATGAATTCCTTTTATCTTTGAAATTTCAGGCAACATATTCTTGGTTTTTTATCAAAGGTAATAAATTATTATTTAGTAAACAAAGCTGTTTACCTTTTATGATTTTATTTCTTGACTAAATCATTATCATCTATAAACAAATTGGATTCGTACATATACACTATTCTTATAATTTCATATCAACTCTAACAACCTCAAACCATTGAAAATGGTTGATGAATTTTTGGTGTTTCTCCTTAGGGTCGGATTTAAATCCGACCCTAAGGAGAAAACGATACGTACAAAAAATGGTTTCAACCATTTATCCATTAAATAATCGAAATCGAGATGGCTTTTTGATTGGAGTTTAGGATTTTGAAATAAACTGAAATTTCTCAAAAAACAATTAAAAAAAAATCCCACCAACCGAAGCTGATGGGATTTAAAGAATATTTTTTTAGAAATGATTTGTAAGAAGATTGATAGTTTATTTTTTTACACAACGAACTGAAAAACCATTTTCCTTCATAAATACGGATAATTCGCCAGTAATCCCATCATAATCGCCTAATGAATTAAACCATGTCCATTTACTGCCGTCGTTTGTAGAACTCCACCATAGACCTCCCTCTCCAATATAATGGAATGATCCGCCTTCGTAACGATAGCCGCCTGGAAGTCCTGAAAAACCGCTTTCGTTTGAGCCGTTTCCTGAGTCAAAATCAATGCAACATTTTTAAAGTCCAAAAACTCGTTTGGTTCTAGATGGATTGTAATTTATTTTATTAATCGTACATTATATCCGTTGCCCAAATTACCAATAGAAACTTCTGCATTTTCTTCTTCAGCTGAACCAAATCCATCTTTAATAGTTAAAGCTACCCCACAATAATTGACATAAATACCACAAGAATTTCCACTGTATTGGTCTCCATTATTTACAATACTTGATGTCCAATAAGAAATTCGATTGTAGCTGTTAAAGTCCCCGAAAGAAGATCTTTCGAATGAAGATTTGGCGTTAAATCCATAATTATCAGTCCCATTTCCATCCCATTTTAAGGTTAAATTTACTTCCCATCCACTTTTACTCTTGAGTTTTGTCCCCGCAAAATAAGGTGAAGGTGTTGATAATCCTTTATTTGTTTTTACCATTTTATGCATTTTCGTCCACTGTTTATTATTTTCCGAGGTACTTACTCCTTGAGAACTTAAGTACTCTCCATTTTTTTCATTTTGAATGATTTCTGAACTTGCATAATTAATTAATTGTTTAAAATCCTCTTCGTTGGGTATTCTCCAGCCTTCAGGAGCCAAACCCCTTTTATCATTAACGGCATACCAATTATAAAGAATTCCATATTTTGATACTGTTGACGGGTCGTTATTAACATAACAAAATACTGCTTGTCTCTTTTCTCCAGCAATTTCCCACTCTCTAGCGGTCTTTGCTTCAGGTATCGGGTCTCCATTTCTAAAAGTTGTAATCTTTAAGTTTTCTGCCATCCAAACTTGGTTTCCAATGGTTGCAGTTTTACATTGGAAAGGTTTTTTGTATTCACCATCTACAAAATCTCCAATCTCTTTTGTCCCATTTGGGAAGGTTTTTGTTCCTTTTCCGTTTGGTTCACCGTAAGATACATCACCAGTGTAAGATACACCATTTTTCCATTTTTTTGTTCCTTTTCCGGTGGGATACCCAGCAGTAAATTCACCAGTGTAAGAATCTCCATTTATCCATTTTATTGTTCCTTTTCCAGATGGATAATAATTACTTTCAGAAGTTTCACCAGTATAGGAATCTCCATTTTCATATTTTATATAGTTTAAAATACCATCTTTAAAACCTTCCATAATAGGAGGGTTTTCTATTCCATCTGGTCCATCATTAGAACCACAATACATATAGTCATAAAAATAGGGAGGAACAAGAAAGATTCCATTTTTAACCGTATTGCTGTAAAAGCGATCTAATACAAATTGATAGTGAGCCTCATTTATTTCCTCTTTTTTTAGATGTTTAACTCCTAGTTCACTTTTTATTTGATTAAATAAAAATGGTGCTACCTTTTCCCCATCTTTGATTAATCCATATTCTTTCAATAGTAACTTATCGCGCTTTAAAAAAAGCTGATTCAAAACATTTGAAGAAGAATAATCGGAATCTTCGAAATAAGATTTTAATCGAACTGAATAACCATTTCCATCTATTTCATTTGATTGTAAAAGAGCATTACTAAAATTTTTCTGAATTAACATGTATGATTTTGCATAAGTACCTCCTTCTCCTGTCCAAAACACAGCATATTCACCTTGCTTAACAAAGTTTCCTTGGTAATCTCGATATCCACCAGGTAAAGCACTGAACCCGTTATACTCAGGCATAACTTCATCTTCCAAACTTTGTTCGTCCCATTCACTGGGACATTTCAACTGTTTTCCTGCAGTTGATAATCCACCTGATTCATTTACTAAATTCACGTAATCATTATAACTTGGAAGTTTATAATTTGCTGAACTTAAACCTCTAGGATCTGAAATAGCGTGCCTATTGTAGAGTTTTCCATATTTGCTACCATTTTCTGGATTATTATCGTAATAACACCAAGCTGGTTTTTTATCATTTGCTGCCTGAATCCATTCTTGATTGGTTTTTGCTTCAGGAATGGAGTCTCCATTTGCGAAATGACTAACATTTAGATTAATATTTGTCCACGATCCCGATTCTAAATCAACTTCTGAAAAATGGTTTAATCTATCAAAAGCAAAACCAAAGTTATTTTGGTCATTCAATTGTTTAATAGTCGCTATTGCTTTATTAACATCAGCAAGTTTCGTTAACAAAGAAAAATTTGGAACAGCTAAAACCAATATTTTATTTACTACATCTATGCTGTAAATTGAACTCGGAAAACTATCTAAAAAAGTTAAGTATCCTGGAATTGTTTTCAGACTATCTGCATACTTCAATCCTAAATTCGAACAAAGGGTATCAATTTCATAGAGATAATCAGATTTAGGGAACTGTTTTGAAAATGATTTGTAAGTTGCTATTTTATTCTCTTTTTTCGCTGAATTATATGCATCTAACTCATTTTGAACATTTTGTGAAAAGGCAGATGGCATTAAAAAAAGAATACTCACAAATAATAATAAAATTATTTTTTTCATAATTGTTTGTTTTTTAGTTAAACAAAATTTATTTTAATTCTCCCTACTCTCCAGCTTTTCGGGTTCCGCTCTTACTGAAAATCAGCAGTAAGTCTTTGTTCGCCTGCAAAATAAAACATACTGACTGCAACCATTTTGCAGTGTGATTTTTTTATAAAATAAAATGCAGCTAAATTTTAAACTTAAAAGATCAAATTATTCCTAGGTGACATATTTGTAAGTAGAGTGAGATCGGGATATGTCCCGAAGAGAACAAAAAAATCCCATCAGTTTTAGTTGTTCTCTTAAAATTCTTAAATGCTTACATGCAACCTTGTGAATTAATTTTTCCTTTAAATACTATGTTTTTCTCTTGATATAATAGAATATCATAAGTATATGGCATTTGGAAATCAAAATCTTTGCTCGTGAAAATCAACTTATTCGATAATTCTAAATTTTCTTTTTTAAATATTTGTTTCACTTTTTCATCAATACCGCCCTGATTTATGATTAAAGTCAATTTTTTTCCTGTGCCATTAAGAATCAGGTGATGAAATCCTTCTGAATCATAACAAAAAGTATATGAGTTGTTTAATCTAAACTCATCACGTTCTTCAATTGAACCTTTAACAGTCTCTCCAGTTTCTTCGTTTGTGTAACCATCTGCTTCAAAATAAATACTAAGTTTAACTTTGGCAGGTTCTAACTTTTCTGATTCCAAAATAGACTCGTTAGATTTACTTTTCGATTCATTTAATTCTGTTTTCGTTTTCGTAACATTTTCTTTAGTATTTTCCTTTGCGTTCCCTTTACCACCACAGCTGTTTATGGAGATTCCGCCTAAGAATAATATACTTATGAATAATAGTTTTTTCATGATTATTTATTTTTTAATTAAATAAAATTTATTTTAATTCTCCCTACTCTCCAGCTTTTCGGGTTTCGCTCTTACTGAAAATCAGCAGTAAGTCTGTTTTGATTTTGCAATTTTAAATCAAACAACTGCAACCATTTTGCAGTCTAAAAATTATTTTGCTTGCCATTTAAAATTCAGGTTTCCAGCTTGTTTGAATTGGTAGCTGTTGCTGCTTTTGTCAAAAATTAAAGGGCACTGAAATTCGTTTTTAAGCACATTCAAATAATTAAAAAAACTGCGTTCAGAAATTTCAAGTTGCTTTGCAAATTGAGCAGCAGAAACGGTATTGCTTTGTTTAATTCCCAGATAAATGCGATTCAAGGTTGCAAGTTGTTTGTTGTTAAATACAGCATCTGTTTGTTCAATAGAATGATTTTTATTGTATTTCCAAATCAAAACGCCACTTTCAGAAAAGATATAGCTTTGCTTGAAGTTATTCCACACAATGGGAGCATTCAACTCTTTGCGAATAAACTTGGTGTAATTGTAAATCATTCGCTCCGAAACGCCCAATATCTTTGCAACATCAGCAGGTTTTCCCGTCTGCTTGCGCTCCACTAAATGAATGAATTTTCTCAGTTTTTCTAAGTGCATATACCACTAAGTAGAATGAGAAAAGAATTTGTCCCGATTACGCTACACTTTTTGCAAGCAATCGTTTTACAACTGTTTTCAACTAAAAGAAATAGATACATTGCATTATTGACAATTCTACTTTCCTGCACATCTGACTCGCAGGATTCCACCTCAGACAGAAATTTCCATCATCGGTGCAAAGAAAAATCAAGGTAGTGCAATCAGTTTGCAGTTTGGAATTTTGTACTTTTCTAAATTGTGATACTTACTTAAAAATACCCGAATATAACATGTAAGATATTAGAAGTCAATTTTATATGTTTTTAATAATTTAACGAAAATCACGCAAGATTTGAAAGTTCTGAAGGGTAAGTTTCACAGGATTTAAAAGTTCCATAGAGTAAGTTGCGCAGGATTTCAAATCCTGCGCAACTTACTCTATGGAACTTTCCTTTAAAAACTTTGTTGAAAAGTCCATTTTAATCAAAAGTTAAACGACGTTAAAATTTCTATTTTTGCCACTATGAATCCAAAAGGTAAACTAATCATTATAGGTGGCGCTGTTGATAAAGGCAGTTTTACCGAAAGTAACTTCACCGATAACGTGGAGAAAAATTTAAACTTTTTCGAAAAAGGAATTCTGAAAAGAATCATTGACGAATCTAAAAATGGACTTTCTTCGAAAATAGAAATCATTCCAACGGCATCTAAAGTTCCCAATCAAGTTGGACCAGAATATGCTAAAGCGTTTCAATATTTAGGCGCAAACAATGTTGATGTATTAAACATCGAAAAACGTGAAGAAGCACTTTCAGATGATTCTTTCAACCGTATTAAAAATGCAGATGTGATTTTCTTTACTGGTGGCGATCAATTGCGTTTGACGTCAATAATTGGTGGAACTCCTATGCACGATTTGATTTTGCAGAAATACCAGGAAGAAGAATTTATTTACGTTGGAACTTCTGCAGGTGCTGCAAGTGCCAGTAAAAGTATGATTTATCAAGGTTCAAGTCACGAGGCTCTTTTGAAAGGCGAAATCAAAGTCACTAGTGGTTTTGGTTTGATTGATCATGTTGTTGTAGATACACATTTTGTACAACGCGGAAGAATCGGTCGTTTGTTTCAAGCAGTTGTGAGCAATCCAAAAACATTAGGTATTGGTTTGGGAGAAGACACAGGTTTGCTAATCACCGAAGGAAATTCAATGGAAGCATTGGGTTCGGGATTGGTGATTTTGGTTGACGGACGCAACATTTCAGATACAAATATTACCGATGTAAATATCGGAGATCCTATTTCAATTAAAAATTTAGTGGTGCACGTTTTAAGTGAGGGAGATAATTATTTATTGAAAGAACATCAGTTTACCATACATAATCACTAAATAATAACAATGAAATTATTAATTCACGGCGGATTTTTCAGCGAGTTTTCTCAATCGAACGAAACGAAAGTTGCCAAACAGAATGCAATGGAACGCATCGCAAAAGCTTCTTTTGAGTATTTAAAAACGCATTCTGCTGTTGAAACGGTTGTTTTTGCAGTGGAACAATTGGAAAACGATTCACTTTTCAATGCTGGAATAGGTTCGCAAATTCAAAACGATGGTGTTATTCGTATGAGCGCTTCTTTGATGGATGGAACAACTAAAAAATTCAGTGGTGTCATCAATATTCAAGAAGTGAAAAATCCAATTCGCGTGGCTGAAAATCTTATTACAGTTAACGATCGCGTCTTAGGTGGTGAAGGTGCAAATGCGTATGCAAAATCAATCGGTGTTGAAACATTTTCTACGGAAATTCCAGAAAGAAGAGCTGAATACGAAGCAAAATTAGCAGCATCTCGCTTGGGGACAGTTGGTTGTGTTGCTTTAGATAACGAAGGAAAATTAGCTGCAGCAACATCAACTGGTGGAAAAGGTTTTGAAATCCCTGGACGCATTTCCGATTCAGCAACCGTTGCAGGAAATTATGCGAATGATGATTGTGCAGTGAGTTGCACTGGAGTTGGTGAAGATATTGTGAGTGTTGCCGTTGCTTCATCTATTGCCACACGTGTAACGGATGGTTTCTCAATTGATAGCGCATTCAATAAAACATTTTCAGAATTGGCAAAATTTGACGGTTTTGCGGGTGCAATTGGATTGGATAAATATGGAAATATGTTTTGGCAAGAGTCACATCCGAAAATTGTTTTTGCAGCTTATGATGGTGTGAATTTTACAGTTTTTAGTTGATCAAAAGAGATGAAAAAAAATATTTTAATTTTTGGGTTACTAGTATTAACACTTTCCTCTTGTGCCACATCTAAAAATGGCGGTGGATTTAATTTATTTACCATCGCTGACGATAAGAAGTTTGGAGCCGAGGTTGCAACTGAAATAGAAAGCGATCCAACGAAATATAAGATTTTAGATTCTTCTAAGAATGTTGCGGTTTACAAATACATTTACAAAGTTCGCGACAACATTTTGAATTCAGAGCAAATGGAACACAGAACTGATTTTTCGTGGCGCATTCGTGTGATTCACGACGATTCAACTTTGAATGCATTCTGTACACCGGGCGGTTACATTTATGTTTACACAGGGATTTTAAAGTTTTTGGATTCTGAAGATCAATTTGCAGGCATACTAGCACATGAAATTGCACATGCGGATAAACGCCATTCCACACGTCAAATGACACAGATGTTTGGTGTTCAAATGATGTTACAAATTGTGGCTGGAAATCGTGAATTAGTTAAGCAAGTTAGTGGCGCTTTGATAGGATTGAAATTTTCGCGCAACCACGAAACGGAAGCAGATTTATATTCAGTGAAATATTTATGTCCAACAGCTTACAACGCTGCTGGTGGTGCTGGTTTCTTTGAAAAAATACAAGCAGTGGGTGGAGGTCGAACACCCGAGTTTTTAAGTACACACCCAGATCCAGGAAATCGGGTTCAGAATTTTCAAACAAATAAATTAGAGCTTGGCTGTACAGCAGACGGAAAGTTTGTGAATGAATACAAAGCAATGGTAACGTTATTGCCGAGATAGGATTTAGCTCGAAAAGTTGATTAAATTTGTAGCGTTAAAGATAAATTTTGGCTCCGTGGCGCATCCCGATAGTGATCGGGAGTATACGCAAAGATTTAATTTTGGCTCCGTGGCGCAACTGTATAGCGCATCAGATTTCGGCTCTGAGGGTTGGGGGTTAGAATCCCTCCGGGGTCACAAAGTAAGATAAAAGTCCCATTCTATATAGGTTTGGGACTTTTTTATTGCTCACACCCCAAGCGGAATAATTTTTGATTAAATGTAGTTCTATTCCTTGTATTTACTGCATTATTAGAAAAAT
>CAMDGP010000013.1 GCA_945897765.1 Chitinophaga pinensis | reverse complement strand
GTACCTGGGCAAGTTCCAATTGTTGGAGTTACTATAATTGTTGAAGAAATTGAACTTGAGGTTGAATTTGTTGCCGTAAAAGAAGGAATGTTTCCATTTCCATTCGCTCCCAATCCCGTTGCTGTGTTGTTATTAGTCCAAGCATAAGTGGAACCAGCTGTACCAGTAAAGTTGATTGCAGTTGTGCTTTGTCCAGCACATAAAGTTTGATTTGCAGGCGGAGTAACTGTAGGACTTGGATTAATCGTAATTGTAAATGTTTGTGGAGTTCCAGTGCATGTTCCAGATATTGGAGTTACTGTTATTGTTCCAGAAATTGGAGTTGTTCCAGTATTGGTTCCAACAAATGAGGCAATATTTCCAGATCCACTTGCCCCAAGACCAATTGCTGTATTTGTGTTTGTCCAGTTATAAGTAGTTGCAGTTCCAGTAAATGTAATTGCTGTTGTAGAAGCTCCAGCGCATATTGTTTGAGGTGTCGGTGCGATAACTGTCGGAGGTGGAGTTACAGTAATAGTAAAGTTTTGTGCTGTTCCAGGACAGCTTCCAAAAGTTGGTAATACCGTAATTGTTGAGGTATTATTTGTTGTTCCTGTATTGGTTCCAACAAATGAAGCAATATTTCCTGTTCCTGAAGCAGCAAGTCCTGTTGTAGTATTATTATTTGTCCAAGTAAATGTAGCTCCGCTAGTTCCTGTAAAATTAATCGCAGTTGTACTTTGACCATTACAAACTGTTTGATTGCCTGGGTTTGTTACAGTAGCAACAGGATTAACGGTAACTATAACTTGCACTGGAATCCCTGAACAACCACCAGAAGTTGGTGTAATTGTGTAGGTGGCAGTTCCTGGTGTTGTACCTGAATTGGTTAAAGTTTGGTTAAGATTAAATGTGGAACTTCCACCTGTACCATTTCCTGAGCCATTAGAAGCACCAGAGACACCACTTTGAGCAACAGTCCAAACGTAAGAAGTATTGTTCATTGATGAAGTGAGCGTTAAACCTGTTCCTTGTCCACTACAAATTGTTTGAGGGTTTGGATTGACTGTTACAGCAGGTGAAGCATTAACAGTTACGGTTCTACTTGAATTAACAACAGTTCCACAAGCATCAGTTACAGTTGAGTAAATTGTAAATGTCCCTGAATTTGGAAAACTAAATGTACTACTTGCACCACTTCCATTTGAAGGCGTCATATTACTATTCAAACTCCAATTATAGTTGTAAGGCGGGACTCCAAAACTAGACGCGGTACTAGCATTTATTGTTCCTCCTTGACAAACTGTTGTGTTATTTAATGTGATTGCTGTTGCATTCGTATATTCTAGAGTTCTACCAATTATGGTCATTGTCCAAGGTGAAAGCGCACCAATACATGCATTACTGCAGCCTGTCCCACTTCCATAGCAGCGGTGAAAACGCATTGTAAAATTTAAATTTTGAGGAGTGCAACTTGGAGGAGGTAAGCATGAACTTACATCAGTAAACATGGAAATATTGCTACCTGTACAATCTCCTGGATTTGGAAGATTGCAAAACCAAAAAAGGTTGTTTTGTGCAGGACTTCGGCATGTTCCTAATTGATATGTAACAGCTCCTTCATCCATATAACAGGTACTCTGGGCTCTGTAATTGAAGCTCCATTGAACATCCGTTACTGTTGCGTTTGCAGGTGTTGGGACACTTAAATTATAGGTACAAAAACCATTAAAACATGTTGCGTTGTATCCTGAACCAGTAATTGATGCTTGTGCTAATGTATTTGCGCTTGTAACAACAGGGTCGATTATTAACCTATTGTTTTCATTAAGATTTTCATTAATCCAATCCATTGGAATTACAATTCCCATTTTATTTTCATGAATTATGTATTCGGCATTTTGTGATTTCTCTTTTTGTAAACCTTGCGGGTATATTAATGCCATACCAATTTCAAGCGTATTTTCAGAATTAACTTTGTACAATAATTCTCCAACACCTCTCGTGGCATTTGAACTATTTTCAAAAACAAAATAACCAGGTGAAGTTGAATTAAAATCATCCTCAAAAACCAATGATTCAAATTCAGAGAAATAATTTTTAACAATCACAAAATTAGATTTTATTGATCCTCTTGAAAATTTCAATTCTAAATCAATGCCTTTGAATATATTTTTTATATAAATTCCGTTTTCTCCAACAGTGTAATCAGACCAATCAGCTATGGCTATTTCAGAATTAACATTGTTTTTAAACCCTATGAGCTTCCAATTATTGAATTGAACAGTACCAAATGGCGTCTTAATGAAAGCGTTTTTATGTTGTGTATTTAATCCAGTAGGATCTATTTGATTTTCAGCAAAAAATAAGTTTTCATCGATTTTTTTCAAACGCTCATCAATCGTCAGCCAATTACCATTTTTATTAAAATTGATGGCACCGTATGATTTTTGTTGATAGAAAATTGAAGGGTCAATTGACGAAACAAAATATTTTTCATTTTCCGTTCTTTTATCCAAAATTTCAATGCAATCCGAGCAGGGTGCATTATTACTTAATATTCCTAATTCAGGATGTGAATATGATTCTGGACGATTGAGTTTTTTCCAATCTTCAATTAAATTTGAAACAACAGTATTAGAAAAATTAGTATAATTAGAAATAACGCTTGTCATTTCTTTTTTTTGGGAAAAGTAATTAAAAAAAATAAAGTTTAATACGATAAATAGTAGCGTTTTTTTCATCTATTTTAAGAGGTTTAAGTGACCTGATATGGTTATTTTATTGTCGGTGTCTATGGGTTTATAGTTTATTCTCCAAATATAAACTCCTTGAGCTGCTTTTTTACCTGATTTGTCATAAGTACCACCCCATTTTTTTGATGCATCATTACTTTCCCAAACTAATTCTCCCCATCTATCATAAACACATAAATTAAAGTTAAATGGATCGAAGCCTCTTGTGAAAACAGGTCCCCATGATTGGTTAAATTCGTCTCCATCAGGTGTAAATGTATTTGGAACATAAAAAATAGTAGGATCTTTATATGGAATAAAACTAGTGAAAGTACTAGAACACCCAAAAGAACTAAGAGATGTTAAAGTAATTTGAAGATTACCAATAATGTTTGAAAATTGATGATTAGGGTCGCTTAAAGTTGAAGAGTTTCCATCTCCAAAATCCCAAGCGTATGAGATTGCTCCCGTTGAATTGTTGTTAAAATTGATTGTTTCTACACTTTCTGAAACACTTAATGGAAAGTTATTAAAAAGTGTAACAGGAGGGTTTTCAACACAGATATAGTCTGCGATAGAAGATACAGCGACACATCCATTATAACTAGCTGTCAATTCAATATCAAAACATCCAGCGGTTAAAAAAGTGGTATTTAAATTTGAACCTGTACCAATAACATTGCCATTTGCAGTCCAAGTATAAGTCGCATTTGGTAGATTTGAACTACTCAATATCACAGAAAGAGGATTACAACCTTGCGTAATATTTGAACTTACTTGTGGGGAAGGAGCTAATTGAACGTTAATAGGAATTATAGCATTTCCAGTGCATTGTGTATTTGTGGGTGTAAAAGTGTAATTGGTTGTTCCAACAGTTGCAGTGCTTATCAATACAGGAGACCAAGTTCCTGCAATAGAAGGAGTATTTGTAGAGTTTCCAGGTAATATTGGTACATTTTCATTCTGGCAATATGGTCCAAAAGTTCCGAATGTTGGAGTTATCAATGGGTTTATTGTAATTGCCATAGTTGCTACGTTAGCACAAATTCCTGCTGTTGGTGTAAATGAGTAAGTTTGATTTCCAACCGTTAATGTGCTTATTAAACTTGGATTCCATGTTCCTGTAATTCCATTTGTTGATGTATTTGTAAAAACACCAGGTGCCTCATTTTGACAATAGTTTCCTAGTTGAATAAATGTTGGGTTAATCACAGGATTAACTGTAACTGAATTTGTTGCAGTCGCATTACATCCTGTAACTGAATATAAAACAGAATAAGATGTTGTTGCAGATGGATTAACACTTATTGTTGAGGTAGTTTGATTATTTGACCATAAATAGCTTCCACCAATAGGATTAGTAGAAGGAGTTATCGTTACTGTTTGTCCATTACAAATTGTTTGTGAACTAATTGTCACAGTTGGTTGAAGAATTGTATTTACAATCATGGTTGAAGTAGTTGCACATTGATTTGCGGCAGGAGTAAATGTATATGTTGCATTTCCAACAGTTGCGGTACTAATAGTAGTTGGAGACCAAGTTCCTGTTATTGATGGAGAATTAGTTGAATTTGTTGGTAAAGTTCCAGGAGCAGTATTTTGACAATAAGGACCTAATTGAGTGAAGGTTGGGGTTATTTGATTTAAGACATTAATTGTAAAAGTTATTGGCGTTCCTGTACAAGCTCCTGAAACAGGAATAACAGTGATGCTTCCTAAAATTGGGCTTGAGGTTGAATTTGTAGTTGTAAAAGCTACAATATTTCCACTTCCGTTTGCACCCAATCCAATTGCTGTATTGTCGTTTGTCCCATTGAATGTTGCGGCACCACCACTAAATGTAATTAAAGTAGTTTGTTGTCCAGCACAAAGTGATTGATTAGCCGGAATCGTAACTGTTGGAGTTGGTGAAATTGTTATTGCGAAGTTAACTACCGTTCCATTACAAGTGCCTAATGTTGGTGTAATTGAAATAGTTGAAGTTATTGGTGTTGTTGTAGTATTGGTTCCGACAAATGGAGCAATGTCTGTATTTCCTGAAGAAGCAAGTCCAGTTGCAGTATTATTATTTGTCCAGTTAAATGTTGCTCCAACTGTCCCGCTGAAATTAACTGCAGCAGTGGTTTGACCATTACAAACTGTTTGATTTCCAGGATTTGTAACTGTTGGAGTTGGGTTAATCGTGATTGTAAAAGTTGTTGGTGGACCTGCACAACCATTTAATATTGGTGTTACAGTAATGGTAGCAGTCAAAGAGGTTCCAGTTGAATTTGCTACAGTAAAGGCATTAATTGTACCCGTTCCGCTAGCTCCTAAACCTATTGCTGTGTTTGTATTTGTCCATGTATAACTTGTCCCGGTGCCAGAAAAAGTAGTCGTTGCTGTTTGTTGACCAGCACACAAGGTTTGACTTGTTACTGGATTAATAGTTGGTCCATCACTATATGTTGTTGTTACTTGCCATGTGTTAGTTACTAGCTCTTGATAATTAAGAACACAACCAGCTACATTAGTTGTACCAGACCCAAACGGAAAAAATGTTTGATAACCCTGCCAACGATAGGTAACAATATTTGTGTTGTAGCAACCATTTGCAATATTTGAATTGTTGATAGTATATGTTTGACCATTATTAGCTGAGGTGTAAGTATAACCTGTACCACTATGATTTGTCCCAGCACCGTTTTGTGTTGCAGTCCAAGTAATGGAGCCAACTTTTGATCTTTGTTCTACTTTGTCAGCATAATTAGTTGTTCCACCAGATGCTGCAATGTAACCTTTTGCCCAAATTCTATAAGTTGTATTAGTACCAGTAACAACATAAAAATTGATAGGTATGTTAACATTCATACTTGCTTGACAATTCGCATTATATTGTGTGTTTTTGTCTTGAAGTCCTTGATTGTTAGCATAAGTATTTGTAGCAGTTGGATCAATTGTAATAGGATAAACTAAATCTGTTCTTCGAAGAAACTCAGCATCGAATCTTAAAATTAATTCAGTACCAGAAACTGTTTGATTCAATGTATAATATCCAGGAATAACGTGATTTGCTACCTCGTTTTTGTTGCTTGATTCAAAAGAATCAAAAATTTGAGCAGAACTGATTTGCCCAACTATCACACCTTGTTGATTGGTTATTATTAAAGTACCCAACCAACCTAATGTAGTTTGAGTTCCTTCTCCATAAGAAATTATAAAATTTGGATCTAAATTTAGTTGGTCCTTTAACTCGACATAACTGCATGAATTTGGCAAATTGAGCGGAGATTGAATGTTGTAATTTGTGCGAACACTCCAATAGTTGATTGTTTGTTCTCGGTTGATTCCTTGAAAATAGTTGTTTGCAGTAATTGTATTTTCATCAAATTCAATATTTACTAAATCATTGTTTTTTTGAATGGAATTTATTTCTTTAAGGCTAGCATTAACAAAAGATAGTGAAGCACTTTGACCGAATTCAAAGCCTTTAGTTGTGTTTTTTTCAAGAATTAATTTAGTTGAGGAGTTTGTTTTATTTACTATAATCGGCAGTTCTGTTTCAAAAATTCCAATCGAGTTTGAATTAAAACTTAATTTTTCTTGAATACTTCTCCAATGATTTTCGAATTGATAGTTGTAGTATCCTCCAGTTTTTTGAGTGTGATAGTTTCCTTCAATATCTAAAAAAGTACGTTGATTTGCTGTTCTATATTGAATCAACTCGATATTTGTAGGAATGTTTTCTAGCTCTAATTTCAAATATTCAGGATGAGATTGAAATTCTGTAGGAATTTTATTTTGTGCAAGGTTTAGACGCTTGTTTTGTATGGTGTTTAATTGACTAAATAAATTGTTAGTTTGAATAAAGACAATGAATAGTACTTTCAAAAAAAGTATATTTTTCATAGTTCGGATTTAAGTAGTTTATTAACGAATTTTAAGAATATTCGTTGCCTTGGTTTTATTGTTTATTTAACTCTTCCAATCTTTTTTGTCGTTGCATTGGATTCTCTTTAACTGTTTGCTGCTTAAAAAGTTGATATTTTGTGGGTGCAATTTCTTTTGGCCAAGAATTATTGTTAAAATCAGTATCAGCAGTTTCTAAAAATGGATCTAGTCTCATTGCTTTAATTTCTTTATCAAAAATAAAAACTTTAGAAACTTTATCCTCATACATTCTCCAGATTTCAGCAGGAATTCTTACGACTTTCTTTGTGTCATCAATAAATGTGAACTCAATAATTAATGGCATTGGGAGGCCTCCAATATTAGAAAATGTTACTTCATAAAAATGATTGTTTGAATTCAATAATTCTAAATCTTGATTATCAGTCTTGGCTAAAAAATCTTGGTATTCTTTTTTATCTAATGCATCAACAACAAATTTGTTTTTTCTAGCTGTTGAATAAAAGTCATCAATGTTTTTATCCTTTTCATTAACAGTTTCTTTAATGGATGTTTTGTTTCGTTCATCTCCAATAAAAGTGTCTTTTTGTGCATCGATTTCTTTTTTGAAAGATTTTTCAACCTCAGGATTTTGAGTATTCAATTGAAACCATTTAACTTCATCAATTGAAATGTCGACATTGTCTGTACCATAAAACCAACCTCTCCAAAACCAATCTAAATCAACAGCAGATGCATCCTCCATCGTTCTGAAAAAATCTGCTGGTGTAGGGTGTTTAAATTTCCATCTTTCACAATAGACTTTGAATGCATAATCAAATAATTCTCTTCCCATGATTGTTTCACGAAGAATATTCAATGCAGTTGCAGGTTTTCCGTAAGCATTGTTTCCAAACTGAAAAATAGATTCCGAATTAGTCATAATTGGAGAAATCGTCTTTTTATCTCCACGCATATAGTCAGCAATCATATATGCCGGACCTCTACGAGAAGGATAGCCTCTTTCCCATTCTTGTTCCGTTAAATATTGAACAAATGTATTCAATCCTTCATCCATCCACGACCATTGACGTTCATCAGAATTGATAATCATAGGAAAGAAATTATGTCCAACTTCATGAATAATTACGCCCCACATTCCATATTTTTCTTGTTCAGAATAGGTTCCATCTGCTTCAGGACGACCTCCATTGAAACAAATCATTGGGTACTCCATTCCAATTGATTTAGAATGAACCGAAATAGCAACAGGGTAGGAGTAATCAACAGTGTACTTTGAGTATGTTTTTATTGTGTGAGCTACTAATTTTGTGGAATATCGCTCCCATAATGGATTTCCTTCTTTCGGATAATACGACATACAAAGAACATTTTTCCCTCCTACAGTTACGTTCTGAGCATCCCAAATAAATTTCCTTGAACTTGCAAAAGCGAAGTCACGAACATTCGTAGCTTTAAAATTCCAAGTTTTCGTTTGTTTAAGTTTGGCGTTTTCGGCTTTTTCTGCCTCTGATTGAGTGACAATAATTATTGGAGAATCAGATTTTCTAGCTTGATCCAAACGTTTTCGTTGTTCAGCTGTAAGAACAGTTGATAAATTTTGACATTCACCAGTTGCGCCAACAATATGATCAGCAGGTACAGTTATATTCACATCATAATCTCCGAACGGTAGTGTAAATTCCCCTCGACCTAAAAATTGCTTATTTTGCCATCCAGTAACATCGTTATACACACACATTCTAGGGAAATACTGAGCCACAGTGTATAAATAATTGTTGTCCTTCTCAAAGTATTCGTAACCTGAACGACCACCTACTGCCATTCGGTCATTGATGTTGTACCACCATTTTATTTGAAAAGAAATGCTTGTATTTGGTAAAAGTGGTTTTTCTAAATCAATACGCATCATTGTTTTGTTGATGAGGTAGCGCATTTTTTGACCATTCGCAGTTTTGATTTCTTCAATTTTGAATCCTCCATCGTAATAGAAAGATTTTTTACGGATATCTCCAACCGTTTTGAAATCCTCCATCTTTTCAATTTCAATTATTTTAGAATCTGAATCAACAGAATAGATATTTTGATCTAATTGTAACCATAAATAGTCCAACTTGTCAGGAGAATTATTAGTGTACGTAATTGTTTCAAAACCACTTAGTTTTTGTGTTTCATCATCAATTGTGATGTTCATTTTGTAATCTGCTTTTTGCTGATAATAATGATGTCCTGGAGCACCTGCTGCGTTTCTGAATTCATTTGGTGTTGGAAGCTCTTGGTCTAATTGGGCAAATTTTTTCTGAGCAAAAAAAGTGATAGAAATTAGTTGAATTACTGAGAGTAAAAGTAATTTTTTCATTTTTCTAGTTTAATAGAATGTGTAAATTGATTGGCAATAAAATTCATGGTTGTTTTTTCACCTCTAAAAATAAAAGTGAGTTTATTTTGTTCTTCTGGAAATTCATTCATTAATAAATTATATTGAAAGAGTATAACAGATGTTAACTTAATTGGTTTGGAACTTAAATAAAATGTAGTAAGACCATTTAATGCGATTTCATTTCCTTCAAGTTGAAGTTCAATATTCTTATTTTCCAAAGTGATTTGAAACCCTTCATTGATTATTGATTCAATGTTTTGTTTGAGTTTGTAATCATTTAAGGTTGTCTCAAGGTTTTTATTCAATAGATTTTTCTTTCTAAGTACTTGTTCAAAATCGTGTGTTGTTAACGTTATTGAGGATTCGAAGCAACCACAGAAATCATTGTATTCTACCTCTGCAAAGGAAAAATAGTAATTGTGAGCAAATGATAAACCACTTACAAAGAGAAGAAATGCAATAAGAGTCAACTTTTTCAACATACGTGTAGCGAATATAAGCATTTTATTTTTTTAGTAATAGCATGGTTCTAATAGATTAATTAATTTCGTGACATGCGGTGGTTTTCTAGGACAAACACTTTTTTAGTTGCGTTATTAATTTTACTATTTTTTTCTTGCGGGAAAGACTTAACCCCTTGTGAATGTGGTCGAAATTTATCGAAGTCCTTTGATGAAATAGATCAAGATTTGGAAGTAAAATGTGAAGATTACCTTCTGGATTTGAGTAAAGAGCAACGTAATAATTGGAATAAAGAAGTGCTTAATTGTACTTCAGAGAAATAAAAAAGTCCTGACGAATCAGGACTTTCATAAACAAACAACAACAAACAAATTCCTTCTTATTACATTTGTAATTTAACGAAGGAATACCTTTTCTCCTTTTGGTAGTTGTTCGTCAGGAGAAGAACTTTGATTCTTTCTCATCAGTTTTTTAAGCTTTACAGCCTCTTTTTGCGATAGTGCTCGCAAGCTCATACTTCGATCTAAAACAATTAAATTTTTTGATCTTGAATGAAATCGTTTTGGTTCCAAATAAACAATATCGCCTTCTTCTAAGATGTCTTTTTCAGGATTAAAATCATTGTAAGCATGCAATTGGCTAAGCGTTAGCCCAAATCTTTTTGCAATTTGATAGAATGAATCACCTTTTTTGGTAACAATATAATCCACCTTATTTTCGTGTACTTTTTTTACTGAAAAAAGCGCAGGTTGCATAGTGCTAATTTGTGCGATTAAAGAACCATCTAATTTATAAAGTTCTAATTCCTCAATAAGCTTAATTAATTCCTCAGCATATTTTGGATTTGTTGCATAACCAGCGGTTTTTAAACCATGTGACCATGCTTTGTAATCGGCAATTGAAAGTAAAAATAGAGATTCATAGCGTTTACGAGTAGTCAAAAACATGCTATGGTCTATATACGAATCTTCAACTTTTGAATAAGAACGAAAACATTCATTTTTTGCATCATCATCAAGGTAAACTTTTTCACCTTTCCAATCAGTATGACATTTAATTCCAAAGTGATTATTACCACTTTTTGCTAAAGTAGAATTACCATTTCCAGATTCTAAAATACCTTGAGCGATTGTTATACTTGCTGGAATTTTATATTGGTTCATTTGCTGAATTGCTATTTTTTCATATATAGAAACATACTCTTTTCTGGATAAATTGCTTGTAGCATTTAAACTTGAATAAAATATTAACCCTAAAACAAATAAAAAATTAGCTTTCATAACTTGGTTGTTATTAGCTGTAGAACGATAATTATTTTATAAGGTTTCGGTTTTGGAATTAATTTTTGGGTGTTAGCAATCGTGCCGGTAAAATACTTGAATGTTGAAAATCAATAATTAAATCGAAGCGAGAGCTATTTGGTGAATATTAGCGAATAATTTTCGGTCTTGAATTTATTGGTTTTAGCTACTGAACTGAAACTGTTAATTTTTAAAATTTCTGTAAGAACATTTTTAAAAAATTTCAGTTTCAGAAAGGAGTTAAAATTGTTCGCTACGAGTTGTAAATACATGTATAACAATAATTTGCGAACAAAAATAAATTCTGAGCCTTGATTTTTTGATTCTTTTTCATCAAGGAAAAAGAATGGCAAAATGAAATTATAAGCTCAATTTGGGATTTTCATTAAGATTATGATTTTAAATATTGGTGGTAAGAAAGCGCACACTCATTTTTAATTTTCATTTTTACAAAAGAAACATTTTTTGAGCTTACAAAAAGTTTATTACTTTTTCAAGTGCAATACCTCTTGAACCTTTAAGTAGGATTAAACTATTTTTTAGGTTAGCTGAATTAATAAATTCAATAGCTTCTTGTGTGTTTTTATATCCTGAAGAATTATGTTTTAGGAAAAAATCACCAACAGTTAAAAATTGGATTTCATTTTCAACGCAATAATCCACGATTTTTTTGTGCTCAATTTCGCTTTCTAAACCCAATTCAAACATATCTCCCAATATTGCCAATTTATTTGGATGTTGAATTTCTTTAAAGCTTTCTAAAGCTAATTGCATACTGGAAGGATTTGCATTATAGCAATCTATGATTAAGGTATTTTCCTTCGTTTTTTGAACTTGAGAACGATTATTTGTTGGCTCATAATTGGAAATTGCTTCATTTATTTTTTCGTTTTCAACTTTGAAGATTGTTCCGAAAGTAATTGCCGCTAGAAAATTGAAGAAGTTATATTTACCAACTAAGTTTGTTTGAATTATTGGAGAACTATAATCAGCTGATTTCCATCTTAATTCAACGAAGGGATTCAATTGAACTAAATCTCCCTGAATTTGATTTTCGCCATTAGTTCCATAAGTGATTTTCTCTAAACGTAATGAATTCGCCTTATTATTTAAAATTTCATCATCACCATTGATAACGATTTTCCCTTGTTTGTTTTTTACAAATGAATATAGTTCACTTTTTGTTTCAATTACACCTTCAAAGTTTATAAATCCTTGTAAATGAGCTTTTCCTACATTGGTAATTATCCCAAAATTTGGTTCAGCTATTAGGCACAATTCCTCAATATCTTTCGGTTTATTTGCTCCCATTTCAATGATTGCAATTTGATGGTCTTCTGAAAGATTTAGTAGCGTTAATGGTACTCCAATATGATTGTTTAAATTTCCCGCAGTGCAAAGCACATTGAACTTTCTTGTAAGAACTGAATTTATTAGTTCTTTAGAGGTAGTTTTTCCATTGCTTCCTGTAATACCAATTAACGGAATATTGAATTTTTTCCTGTGGTAATTAGAAAGTTTTTGAAGAAAAATTAATGAATCTTCAACATGAAAGATAGTTGATTCATTCGCAAAATCTTTGTTGTCAACTATTGCATATTTTGCTCCTAGTTCAATTGCTTTTTCTGCAAAAATATTACCATCAAAATTTTCGCCCTTAAGGGCAATGTATAATGAGTCTTCTTTTATTTTCCGAGTATCGGTTGAAACACCTGAAGTTTTATAAAAAAGTTGAAATAAATTTTCCATGAAACAAATTTCAAAAAAAAAGCCCGATTATAATCGGGCTTTTTAATTTATTTATTTATTTCCTTTTTTCAAATTAGGTCTTGAACTTCCGACTCTATCCATCGCACATCGGAATCCAATCATTGCGGATCCTTTATCTTCATCTAAGAATCTTCTGTTTCCTGGAGATAACCAATAAGCTCTATCTGCCCAAGAACCACCTTTATACACTCTCGATTTGTCGGAGATTAATGTTGTAGGCCATCCACTTGAAGAACTATTGATTGAGTTGCCTTCTAAATCTTCATTTTCATGCTCGTTTTGATACATCACTTGTTTAGAATTTCTTCTTCCTTGATTGATGTCATTTTTACGAGTAGGATTGTTGTAGAAGATAGAAGATTCTAAGTCACCATCTAATGCATCGCGGTAATCATCTTGACGGTAGTTTAAACGACCTGCATTTTCTTCAACAGTAACATTTCTCCAACGTTGTTTTCCTTTCGTTTCAGTTACGAATTCAGTCAAACCATTTCTTAAAGTGATAATCCAAGTTGTAATGGTTGGATCTAAATAATAAGATTGGAATTTGTATTCTAAGTATTCTTTACTAAAAATATGATTTGGATCACCAGCCACAGAAATACCCATGTATGCTGGGGGTGCTGCCATATTGAAAGCTGGCATCATAATGTTATCTAATAGATTAACAGTTGTTGCCCCATCTTTAATTTCAACAGGTAACAATTTGTTAAATAATACTCTTTCTATGTAAGCTGAAGCTGCAACCGTTCTTCCTTGGTTACACAATGCAATTGATGTATCTAGTAACATATTTAAAGTATCCAAGAATTCAAATTGTAATCTTTCTTGATCTGTAAATTTGTTTTTGTTTGAAATATAACTTGCACTAGGAGTATTAAACTGATATTTTCTAGGATCTTGTCTTGAATAAATTCTAGAATTCATCGGGCTATTATTTACAATGCTATCATTTTTTGTTGCTGTAGCACCTTTAGGAACATTTGTTTGATAAGATTTAGTTTTATCTTGTTGGTAAGCTGAATTGGCGTAAGCTAAGTATTTTACCCGAGCAAACTCATTTACAAATTCTTTCATACCATGAACATCATAAACATTTTCAGTTGCTTTAACTGGTTTGTCATATAAACCGTCTGGAACTAATAATTGAGTTTTATAAACGTTTCCACGGAAAGGCATGAATTCTTCGAATACTTCACTAGACATAGGACGATAGACATCCATTACCCATTCAGAAACATTACCAGCCATGTGATATAAACCGTAATCATTAGGCCAGAAATCATCAACACGAACAGTAATATCACCACCATCATTCAAGTTTCCAGCAACACCCATCATGTCACCTTTACCTCTTACAAAGTTCGCTTGAATTGCACCTGCAAATTGTTGTTCAGCTTGTCTAACATAGTGACCATCCCAAGGATAAATTCTTCTATCATTAATATTTTCAGAATTTGGATCTAAATTTCCAATTAATCCTAAAGCAGCAAATTCCCATTCAGCTTCAGTTGGTAAACGATAGTTAGGTAATAAAATCCCATCTTCTAACTTAACCGGTCTTGAACCTAAGCGACCACTTTCAACATTTGCCATAACTGGATCAAAGTTTTCAAGTTGGTAAGGATCTCTTGGAATACCACGACCTGTTTTTTTGTCTAAAGGTATTTTTTTAGTTCCATTGTCCAAGGTATAACCACCTTTTGCAACGCCATTTTCATCCACAGTACCTGTTTCAGTATTGTAAGCTCCATTTAAATAGTTTTCAGTACTGAACATGTTTTGAGGAGTAGAAACCATTTTTTGGAAATCTTTTTGAGGTGAATTTGCCGCTCCAACATCTCCCATATCACTTCCACCTTTGTATGTATTCAAGTGATTTGAGTTATCAGAGAAATGCCATTTAATAACACCTTCACGAACTAAAATTGATTCATTTACACGGTCAGTTCTCCACTTACAAAAGTCGTTTGCTTGTAACCAAGATACACCAACTACTGGATAATCACGATAAGATGGGTGACGTAAATAGTAAGTAACATATTTTTCTCTGTATCCTAAAGCTGTTCTCCATGCTAACGTATCAGGTAAACTTTTCTTGTAAATGTGGGGGTACGTTTTATAGTAAACACGTTTCATCCAATACATGTATTCTAACCAATGCAAGTTTGTTACCTCAGTTCTGTCCAAGTAAAAAGAAGAGACAGTTACTCTAGCTGCTCTTGCATTCCAATCATACATTACATCTTGTTCGGTACGCCCCATTGTGAAAGTTCCACCTTCGATCATTACCAGTCCAGGACCAGTTTCTTGTTCTCTGGCATCGAATTTTTCGAAACCACCATTTTCATAGTTGTTGTATTCCCAACCTGTTGAAGAGGAAGTTTCTTTCGCACAAGATGATATTAACACCAATCCAATTAGTGTTAATCCAAATAAATTTAACTTAGTTATTTTCATAATATGATGTCTAGTTGTAGAAAATAAATTCAAAAACATTAAAAAGTTACAAACTATTTATAAATTTTAAAAAGATGGACAAGAAATTTTTCTGAAATTCTTTGATTTCTTTTTACATTTTAGGTTGAGACCCATTGAAACTTCGTGAGAACCTCCAGAGATACCGTTTCCTAATTTAGATACTGTTAAATCGTAACTGTATCCAATTTTAAATTTTTCAGTTGTAATTCCAAAACAAAGAATAAAAGCATCTCTGTTTCTATACCATGCACCAACAGTGAAATTACCGTATTTAATATAAGTACCAATACTTAACTCTTGAAAGCCATTCTGATATTGATAAATAATGTTAGGCATAATACTAGTTGTACTTGCATAACGACCTTTTGAACCAATTGCTATATCAGCACCAGCATGCCCTGTAAAACGCATGGGAAGTTTGGATTGACCTAAAATCATAGATTCGTCAGGACGATTTATATGATGAACTGCTCCACCAAAATAAAATCCTTTTCCAAATCCCACAAAACCAGCAGAAGCATCAAAGAAACCTCGTCTTCCATTTCCTCTGGGTACATCTCCTGTTTGATAGATAAAGCCTCTTCGGGCATCAATCATGTCACCAAAAGTTAATTTATCCCAATCTAAAAACTTTTGAAAATAAGCAGCTCTCGCGCCTAACATTATTGAAAATTTACGATTTACTTTTAAGTTATAAGAGTAAATACCACCTATCATCGTTGTTTGAATTGTCCCTTGACCTTGTTGGTCGTGCATAGCTAAAATTCCAATTCCACCTGAAATACTTTTAGCATACGTATCAAACGCAGCGCTGTAGGTAACATAATTTCCAGTTAGCTGAGGCCACTCATTTCTGTAGTTTAAGGCTACCCTTGGACAACCTGTAGAGCCCGCTAGTGCTGGATTCAAATAGACAGGATTAGAATAAAACTGAGTAAATGTAGGGTCTTGAGACCAACTTGTATTACCGAGTGATGCAATGAATATCATTGCTAATATAAATAATTTAGAGCCGTATGTCTTCACAAACTTAGGTTTAAGCACGAACAATTTTAACGCAATTTTGGTTTTAAGGTTACAAATATCGAATATTTATTGAAATAAAAAAGATGTTTATTCGTTTTTTATTCATTCATCTTGGAAATCAACCAGCAATATGCATTATAAAAATTTTCTAATAGTTTGTCTTAGCCTTATAAATCTTGCTGGTTTTGCTCAAGAATTTAAGTATGATTTAGATTGGCAACAACAATCATTTGTAGGATCAAATGAAGAAAATTTAATTTTTTCTCAAGTTAAAGATTGTGGGCTTGATAATGGTGTTCCTTTTTTTTATGCAAAAGAAGAAGTAAAATTTAAGAATGCTCAAGTAAAACTAAAAGATATCGAATTTGAGCTAGCACCTGAAATTGACAGAAAGCATTTGGAATATATAAATTATTCAGTTTCAGAAGAAATAAAGCTAGATTTTAAGGTTACATCAGCAGGAAATCAGAATTATTTTGTTGTTTACTCTACACCTTATAAAAAAGTAAATAATCAGCTTTTTAGATTGAAAAGAGTGACTTTTGAATTAACAAAAACTGAAAACATTTCCATTCAAAAAGATTTTGTTGAAAACTCTGTTCTTCGCGAAGGTTCAGGGACTTGGTTTAAAATTTCAGTTCAAAAAGACGGTATTTATAAAATCGACAAAGCATTTTTGGAATCTTGTGGAATAAGCACTACAAGTTTAAATCCAAATCATATTCATATTTATGGAAATGGCGATGGCGTTATTCCTGAGTTAAATTCGATTTATAGACCAGATGATTTAATAAAAAATGCGATTTTTATTGCTGGAGACCAAGATGGTAGTTTTGATGTAACTGATTATATCTTATTCAACGCATGGGGTCCGCATAAGTGGTCCGCAAATGGAACCGCAGAGTTTGAGCAAAGGAGAAATACGTATTCAGATTTTTCCTATTATTTTATCAATATTAATTCAAATGAATTACCGAATCGAATTCAAAATGCTCCTTTAATAGATATTAATTCAGATACAACTTTTTCAAGTTATAACTTTCGTGATGTTTACGAAAATGATTTGTTAAATTTAGTAAGTGGCGGACAACGTTGGTATGGCGAATTGTTTGATATTGAATTGGAGCGCACAATTAATTTTTCTATTCCAAATATTGATACTGCTCCAATTCGATTTAAATCAGCAATGGCCTCAAATGCCGCTTCTTCATCAGGACCAAGTCAAAAATTTTCAGTCAACAATCAAACTTTATTAGATGAATTATTACCAGGAACTGGTGGTACAGATTACTCTAGGTCTACAAAATCTTTCACATTAAACAATCCTCCGTCAACTATTCCTTTGAAAATATCAGTGACAAGGAATAATCCCAATATGCTCACCTATTTAGATAGAATTCTATTAAACACAAAACGAAAACTTGTTTTTTATGGCACTCAGTTTGGATTTAGGTCTTTAATCATCAATCAACCAACCAAAGTTGCTGCTTATACTATCTCTAGTTTTCCGAGCAATGGATTTGTATGGGACGTTTCTGATAGGCAACAACCGAAACGAATCAATGGAGTTTTGGCAGGATCCAATTTTACTTTTAAAACGGTTTTAGAATACAAAGAATTTTTAGCATCAAACGGTTCTTCTTTTTTTACACCTGAAAAAGTGGGTGTTGTATCTTATCAAAATTTACACGGTTTACCACAAGCTGATTATTTGATTGTAACTCACTCCGATTTTATTTCGCAAGCCAATAGACTAGCTGATTTACATCGCGAAGAGGGGTTGACTGTTCATGTTACAACTACGGAAGCAATTTTTAACGAGTTTAGTTCAGGAGCCAAAGATGCTGGTGCCATCCGAATGTTTGCAAAAATGTTTTATGATCGTGGCCTTTTGAATCCTACTACAAAACCTAATTATTTGTTACTTTTTGGTGATGGAACTTATGACCCAAAGGATCGAGTTTCAAATAACAATAATTACGTCCTAACTTACCAAGTTGATAATAGCGAAAATCATATTTCAGCTTTGGTGACTGATGATTTTTATGGTATGTTAGATGATAACGAGTCGATTGAATCTACGGATATGTTGGATATAGGAATTGGAAGGATTTTAGCGAGTAATATTACGCAAGCAAAACAACAAGTTGATAAAATTGAACATTACATAAAAAATGGGTCAAGTTTATTTGCAAATCAAGGTGCATCTTGTTGTTTGGGAGATAATAGTGCAAACACTTACGGAGATTGGCGACTTAAATATGTTCAAATTGCTGATGATGAAGAAGGAGCCTATTTTTTGAAGTATGACACTGAACCGCAGTACAATTGGGTTAAAAAGAATCATAGAGAAATGAATTGCGATAAACTTTATATGGATGCTTTTCCCCAGCAAACATCTGCAGGTGGACAACGCTATCCTGATGTTTTCAACGCTATCACTGATCGTGTACAACGTGGGGCATTAATTGTAAATTATGTTGGTCACGGTGGTGAGGTTGGCTTAGCGGAAGAAAGAGTTGTAACCATTCCTCAAATTCAATCTTGGAATAATATTAATGCACTAAATTTATTTGTTTCTGCAACATGTGAATTTACAAAATATGATGATCCAGCTCGCGTTTCTGCGGGTGAATGGGCTTCTTTAAATCCAAATGGAGCAGCAATCGCTTTGATGACCACTACACGTTCTGTTTACTTCGGTGTAAATTCTAATACGGGCTTAGCATTTTACAGAAATGTTTTTGAACGGGATGCTCAAGGTAACCCAAGAACCTTTGGAGAGATAGTTCAAAGAACGAAAAATGAAGCTGGAAATAGCGACAATAAAAGAAGTTTTACTTTAATTGGAGACCCAGCCCTAAAA
>CAMDGP010000012.1 GCA_945897765.1 Chitinophaga pinensis | reverse complement strand
GTTTCTGAATCAGATATACTTGACCATTTGGATTTGGATAAAACCTTAGATGGATTATTTCAACATTTACCACGACCTTATGTGAAATCTTCGGCACACATATACGAAGTTCTTGCCAAAATGTCAGAATTCAAATTAAGTGTGATTCCAATTTTGGACGAACAAGAACATTACGTTGGTTGTACGAGTATCTATAAGCTCATGACCGAATTAGCTAACACTGGAAGCATAAAAGAATCAGGAGGTTTATTGATTTTAGAAATAAATACAATAGATTATTCAATGGCTCAAATCGCACAAATTGTTGAAAGTAATAATGCACGAATTTTGAGTTCTTATATTCTTTCTAATCCAGACTCAACCAAACTTGATGTTACTTTGAAAATCAATCAATTAGATTTAACGAGTATCATTCGTACTTTTGAACGTTATGATTATCTTGTGAAAGCTTCTTTTCAATACGGAATGGGCGATGAGGATTTAAATTGGCGTTATGATGCCTTAATGAATTTTATGAAGTTTTGAGTATGCGAGTAGCTATTTACGGAAGAAAAGTTAATAAACAAACAGCTGAATATTTCATTAAATTGCTTCAAATTTTAGAAGAATTTGGATGGAAACCAGTGATTGAAGAAGAATTGAATAATCAATTAATTCAAAAATCAGGTATTTCAGAAGATTACGAAGTATTCAGAAATCACAAAGACTTTCATTCAGGATTAGATTTGGTTATCAGTATGGGTGGAGATGGAACTTTCTTGAAAACAGTAAGTTATATTCGTAATTCTGGCGTTCCAATCATGGGAATTAATACAGGGAGATTAGGTTTCCTTTCTAATATCTCCAAAGACGCGATGTATGAGACCTTGTCACAAGTAAAAAACAAAGAATACGAATTTCAGTTGCGCTCTTTATTGCGGGTTCATACAGAAGAAGATTTATTTGGAGCTGACAATTTTGCTTTGAATGAACTTACTTTGCATAAAAAGGACACCTCTTCTATGATTACTGTTCATGCGTCTTTGGATAATAAATACTTAAATACTTATTGGGCTGACGGTTTGATTGTTGCCACACCAACGGGTTCAACAGCTTATAGTTTAAGTTGCGGTGGACCTATCATAACTCCTGGTTGTCAGGTTCATATCTTAAACCCTATTGCTCCCCATAATTTGAATGTACGTCCGATGGTTGTTCCCGATCATTTGCCAATATCATTAGAAGTGGAAGGACGCGACCGCACTTATTTATTAAGTTTAGACGGAAATTCAAAAAGTATTCGCCAAGGAGAACAAGTTGTGATTCGCAAGGCTGAGTTTATGATCAATGTTGTTAAATTTGAAGACAATAATTTTTTAGATACAATTAGAAATAAAATGTTGTGGGGAATTGACACCCGAAATTAAAATGTAAAAAAGATGAAAAAAGGATTAGTTATTTTTGGTGCAAGTTTGTTTTCAATGACTGCTTTTGCACAAGCTCCAGTTAAATTAGCAAACAAAGTAGATTCTGTTTCTTACCTTATTGGACAAAACATTGGCGCTAGTATTTTAAAAGATTTTAGCGAAGCGAATGTAGAAATTGTTATGATTGCATTAAAGGATGTTTTTAATGGAAATCCGCCAAAATGTGGCGATCCAAGTAATACAATCGTAAATACTTATTTCCAAAATAAGGCTAAGGTATTGGCTGAAAAAGAAAACGGTAAAAACATAGCTGAAGGAGAAAAATTCTTAGCTGATAATAAGAAAAAAACAACTGTTAAAGTTACTGCGAGTGGTTTGCAATACGAAGTAATTACAGAAGGTACGGGAGAAAAACCATCTGCAACTTCTAAAGTAAAAGTTCATTATCACGGTACAACTCCTGATGGCCGTGTGTTTGATAGCTCGGTAGACCGTGGTGAGCCAATTGAGTTTGGATTAAATCAAGTTATAAAAGGTTGGACAGAGGGATTACAACTGATGAAAGTTGGTGGAAAATATAAATTTTACATTCCTCAAGATTTAGCTTATGGTGCAAATCCACAGCCAGGAAGTATAATCGAACCATTTATGCCATTGGTTTTTGAAGTTGAATTATTAGGAATTTCTAAATAAAAATTAAGATGAAAATTAAAGTTTTAATAGCTGCTTTAGCGCTTACATCAGCTCGTTTATTTGCACAAGAAGCCATTTACGATGCAGGAATTTACGCCGAAATCAATACCTCAAAAGGAATGATTGTTTGTGTTTTAGAACATCAAAAAACACCAATGACCGTTGGTAATTTTGTAGGTTTGGCAGAAGGCAATTTAAAAGTTGATGCTGTAAATGTGACTAAACCTTACTATAATGGACTTGTTTTTCACCGTGTTATCAAAGATTTTATGATTCAAGGTGGCTGTCCAAAAGGCGATGGAACAGGTGACCCAGGTTATAAATTCTATGATGAAATTGTTCCAGAATTGAAACACTTAGGGTCTGGGATTTTATCAATGGCAAATTCTGGTCCAGCGACAAACGGAAGTCAATTTTTTATCACTCACAAAGCAACACCATGGTTGGATGGAAAACATACTGTTTTTGGGCATGTAATTAAAGGTCAAGATGTGGTAGATGCTGTTCAGCAAGGCGACAAAATTGAATCGATCAAAATTGTGCGTGTTGGAGCTGAGGCACAAAACTGGAATGCAAACACGGAATTCAATAAAGTGTATGCACCAAGAAAAGCGGAAGAAGACAAGAAAAATGCAGCTTACGCTAAGATTGCAGCTATGTCGGAAGAAGAATACAAAGCTTTTATGTTTGCAGAAGTTAAGAAAATTTACAAAAAAGCCAAAATGACAAAATCAGGTTTGGTTTATGTAATGGAGAAAAAAGGAAAAAAATTGAAACCAGTTGAAGGTTCTAAAGTTTCATTGCATTATGTAGGAACTTTAAGAGCTGACGGTAAAAAGTTTGATTCGTCTCGTGACAGAAACCAACCAATGGACTTTAATTTTAAAAAACAACGCATGACGGGATTTGAAGAAGGTATTGCCTTGTTGGGTGCTGGTGGAAAAGCGAAATTATTCATTCCTTATTTTCAAGCGTATGGAAAAGGTGGACGTCCAGGTGCAATTCCACCCTACTCTGACTTAATCTTTGATATTGAAGTACTCTCCGTTGAAGCACCTTCTAAAGATGAAAATGAAGAAAATCATGATGGGCACAACCACGATTCACATGATGGTCACAAACATTAATTAAAACACATTTTGCTTTAAAATATAAGGTCGTAAAATCTAATCAATGGCATTGACAACAATCAAAACGTGCTATTCTCAAATTGATGCTCATATTTTAAAAAACATGTTGGAAGGTGAGGGAATTGAATGCATTCTTTTCGACTATAACATTGTGTCTATTAACCCATTGTACAGCAATGCTGTTGGAGGAATTAAATTAAAAATTCAAGAAGAAGATAAAGAAAAAGCGATGGTTATTTTAGCTGAATTAGCTGAAAAACCGTTTTTGGATAAAAACAATGAAGTGATTTCATGTCCGAAATGTCAGTCTCAAAAATTATACTCTAATTTCAATTCCATGAATGATGCAAAAGGTGTTTTAGCAGCCATAACATCGATTATGTTAATTTCTTTTCCACTGTACACAAAATCCGTTTATCGTTGCAAGGAATGCGAAATGGAATTTGAGGTAAAATAGAATTTGGTACTTCTTTGCATAAATACCGTTTTTACAATACCATATTAATAATCTTCCCTGGAACGATAATGAATTTCTTAGGCGTTTTACCTTCCAACCATTTAATTGTGTCAGCGTGCGCCATCACTTGTTCTTGAATTTGTTCGATACTTAAATCCAAAGATAAATTCAAAACAAAGCGCATTTTTCCGTTGAAAGAAACTGGGTAATTGTAAGCTGATTCTACCAAATGTGCTTCGTTAAATTCTGGATAAGTCGCGTCAATTAATGTACCTGCTTCGTAGCCCAATTTCGACCAAATTTCTTCGGTAACGTGCGGTGCATAAGGTGCCATCAGAATTGTCAATTGTTCCAAAACGGGACGATTGTTGCATTTTTGGTCAGTCAATTCGTTCACGCAAATCATAAAGCTGGAAACACCTGTATTAAATGAAAAACGATCCAAATCGTCGCGCAATTTCTTGATGGTTTTGTGCAATGTTTTCAACGCATCTTTCGTTGGTTTCATATCGCTCACTTCAAAATTTCCGTTCAAGTGGAATAAGCGCCAGTATTTTTTTAAGAAACCATGAACGCCAGTAATTCCTTTTGTATCCCATGGTTTACTTTGCTCTAATGGTCCCAAAAACATTTCATACATACGCAAAGTATCCGCTCCGAATTTTTCTACTAATTCATCTGGTGTTTGAACATTGTATTTGGATTTTGACATTTTTTCGACTTCACTTCCACAGATGTAATCGCCGTTTTCTTCACAGATGAATTCAGAGTTGGCAAACTCAGGACGCCATTTTTTGAATGCTTCGATGTCTAATTTATCATTGTCAACTATTGAAATATCAACGTGAACAGGATTAGTTTCATAATTTGATTTTAATCCGTTGGAAACTAATTTATTTTCACCTTGAACGCGATAAACAAAACTACTTCTTCCCAAAATCATCCCTTGATTGATCATTTTCTGGAAGGGTTCTTCAAACGGAATATAGCCTTGGTCGAACAAGAATTTTGTCCAGAAACGAGCATACAACAAATGTCCGGTTGCATGCTCCGAACCGCCGATGTATAAATCCACGTTTTTCCAATATTCCACTTTTTCTTTGCTCACGAATTCGTTTTCGTTTTTCGGATCCATATAGCGCAAGAAATACCACGAACTTCCAGCCCAACCTGGCATCGTGTTAAATTCCATTCGGTCGCCTTCGGCATAATTCCAAGCTGATTTTTCAGCACGTGCCAAAGGTGGTTCGCCATCTTCTGTTGGCAAATATTTATCTACTTCGGGCAATTCTATCGGCAAATGTTGGTCGTCCACCAAGTACGGTAATTCGTCTTTGTAATAAACAGGGAACGGTTCGCCCCAATAACGCTGACGGGAGAAAACAGCATCGCGCAAACGGTAATTCGTTTTTCCTTTTCCTATTCCTTTTGCTTCGATGCTTTCAATCGCTTTTTTCATTGCTGTTTTGCAATCCAATCCATTTAAGAAATCAGAATTGGCAATAATCGCATCTTTTTCAGCATAAGCTGCTTCGGAAATATCGGTGTCAGCGAAAATGTTTTTTATCGGTAAATCGAAATGCTTCGCAAAATCCCAATCGCGTTGGTCGCCACAAGGAACCGCCATCACAGCTCCCGTTCCGTAAGAAGCCAATACATAATCGCCAATCCAAATCGGAATTTGCTCGCCTGTAAACGGATGAACAGCATACGCTCCTGTGAACGCTCCTGAAATATTTTTAACGTCAGCTTGTCTGTCGCGCTCCGATTTCAAAGAAGCTGCTTTAATATACGCTTCAATAACTTGACGTTGTTCTTCGGTTGTTATCGCTTGAACTAAATCCAATTCCGGCGCTAAAACCATAAACGAAACTCCAAAAATGGTGTCAGGGCGGGTGGTGAAGACTTCTATGGAAGATTGCGGATTACCAGAGTTTTCACTTTCTCCCCTTGAGGGGAGATTAAGAGGGGTGATAAAATCCTTCCCCTCAGTCCCCCTCCAAAGGGGGAAGCGAACCGAGCACCCTTGCGACTTCCCGATCCAGTTTCGTTGTTGTTCTTTTATGGAATCCGTCCAGTCAACTGTTTCAAGACCTTGCAATAAACGTTCTGCGTAGGCTTTGATTCGCATCGACCATTGGCGCATTAATTTTTGAACGACGGGATGTCCGCCACGTTCAGATACACCGTTGACAACCTCATCGTTTGCCAAAACAGTTCCCAAAGCAGGACACCAATTTACCCAGCTATCTGCCAAATAAGCCATTCGATACTCTTGTAAAATCGTTTCCTTTTCTTTGGTTGAAAAAGCATTCCATTCTTCAGAAGTAAAGATCGTTTCGCAATCGGAACAAACATTTACGTTGGAATTTCCCTCTGTTTCAAATGTCGTTACCAATTTCGAAATGCGTTCTGCTTTATTCGTTGCGTTATCGTAGTAACAATCAAATAATTGCTTAAAAATCCACTGTGTCCATTTGTAATATTCCGGCGAAGATGTGCGTACTTCACGCGACCAATCGTAACAAAAACCAATTCTGTCAAGTTGCGTGCGGTAACGAGCTATGTTTTCTTCCGTTGTGATTGCAGGATGTTGCCCTGTTTGAATCGCATATTGTTCAGCTGGCAAACCAAATGAATCGTAACCCATTGGATGCAACACATTGAAACCTTGCAAACGTTTGTAGCGGGAATAAATATCCGAAGCGATATATCCAAGCGGGTGACCAACGTGCAAACCAGCGCCCGACGGATACGGAAACATGTCTAAGACATAAAATTTCTCTTTGTTTGGATCTTCGGTGATTTTATACGTTTGGTTTTCTTTCCAGAATTTTTGCCACTTTTCTTCTATCGATTGAAAATTATATTCCATGTGCTTTTTTTGTTGGGTGCAAAGATAGGAAATAGTTAAAAGTGAAGGGTTGATTCGCCGATACAAACTGAAAGATAACAATTGAAATTGAATTTAGCTTTGAAGAATATGTCGAGGGTTGAGGCTCTCGAAACCCGAAATTTCAAATATTATTAAAAACATATTCCATAGCTTTAGCTTAATTTTTAAATTCGTTTGATAATCAACAATTAGAACAAACAAATTACTTAAACAAACGTTGAGTTTAATAATAGATAAATCAATGAATAAAATAGAATTATTAACAAGTGTGATTCAAAAATCACTTTCCTATGCTGAATATTTAAAATTAACAGAAGAACTTTTAAGCCAAGGAAAAACAACTGGTCCGAACCAAAGTGCTGATTATGTGCATTACACTAATCTGAATTTTCATCGCATGAAACGGTTAGATAAAACGGTTGAAATTAATGACGATTTAAAAACGTTAGTTTCCAAAATACAAACTCCTCAAACTTGGCTGGTAATTTCTGAAGTATGGTGTGGAGACGCTGCACAAAACGTTCCTTTACTTCAAAAAATCGCTGATTTATCAAATAAAATTGAATTAAAAATCATTTTACGCGATGAAAACATAGAAGTAATGGATTTGTATCTTACCAACGGTGGTCGCTCTATTCCCAAATTAATTGCTTTAGAAAACGAAACTCTCAATGAATTATATACTTGGGGACCACGACCTGCAAGTATTCAAAACGTGATGAATGAATTAAAAGCAGCTAATATTACAGAAATTAGTGAGATTGTAGAGAAAATTCAAATTGCTTATAATCATGATAAAAGTCAATCTTTTCAAAATGAATTCGTAACCTTGTTAACTGAATATTTAAATTAAAAAAATGCAAAACTACAAAAATCACTTACGACTAAACCCTGCACATCATTTTGTATTAATCCCGACTACTCTAGGTTTAATTATTTGGAGTGTAGCTCATTTTTTCGTTTCCGATACTAAGGTAGAAGAAAAGTTATTTTGGTTTCTTGTAAGTTTTGCGTTAGTTTTAGTTTCAATGATTACGCGAGTTTATGCCTTAAAAAATCAAGACCGACTTATTCGTTTAGAAATGCGTCAACGTTACTTTGAGTTAACAGGAATCTCTTTTGCTGCAAAAGAAAGTGAATTGAAATTAAGTCAAATCATTGCACTGCGTTTTGCTTCTAACGAAGAATTGTTAGCCCTAATTGATTTATCATTAAAAGATAAACTTTCGAATAAAGAAATTAAATTGGCAATTACAAATTGGCAAGCAGATTTAGTTAGAATCTAATTTTTCCTTGACAATTTTAAATATAATCATTTCAATTTTAAATTAGAATCAACAATTATTAGGACTTTTTTCTAAACACTAATTTTTATTCAATTTAGCCGAGAGATTTACATAGCGTTTCAAACAATTGAATTTCGACTAAGTTAACCTATAAAATCACGAAAAAATCAAAACTATGTTCTCCAACGAATTCCAATCCATAATCGAAAGAAGAAGATCCAATCGTCATTTTGACCCAAACGTTCCTGTTCCAAAAGAAGTAATTCAACGTAGTTTGGAGCGTGCCATTCTATCTCCAAACAGTAGTAACATGCAATTATGGGAATTCTATTGGATTCAATCAGATGATGAATTAAAGAAATTTGTTCCACTTTGTTTAAGTCAGTCAGCAGCTAAAACAGCACAACAAATGGTGGTTTTCGTTACTCGAAAAGACAAATGGAAAGAGCATGCAAAATGGAATTACGATAAAATCAAAGGTCAAATTAAAGGTGAGCCTTCTAAACTTGAAAAAGGTGGTTTAGATTATTATGGCAAACTTATGCGCCTCGTTTATGGCAATGATCCTTTTGGAATTTTAACTTTAGTAAGAAGAAGTATTTGCTTTTTCATGGGATTGCGAAAACCATTTATGCGCATGGGAGGAAAAGCTGACCAACGTGTAAGTGTCCATAAATCATGTGCATTGGCTGCTCAAACATTTATGTTATCGATTGCAGCTGAAGGTTTTGAATCTTGCCCTATGGAAGGATTTGATAAATTAAGAGTTAGAAAAGCACTGAATTTACCTCGTGGTGCAGAAATCAATATGATAATATCAGTCGGCAAAGGAACAGAAGCAGGGATTTGGGGAGAACGCTTTAGAATTCCTTACGAGGAAGTTGTTTTTGTGAAGTGATTAAAAAATTAGTGTTGACTTTTGTTCCACTATTCAAAACTATGCAACAATTAAGGGTTTGTACTTCTAATTTATTTTGCCATTCTTTTTCCTTGATGAAAAAGAATCAACACGAAGTAGCAGCGAAGCTAAAACCATGAAATTCAAGGCCAATAATTGTTCGCTAATATTTACTAGGTAGTTCCCACTTCGATTAGTTACTTTATTTTTAAGCCTAGAATATTTACTGTTACGAATGCGAATAGTTAGCACAATTAGAATCAAAAAAAAAAAGCTACTCAGTTTCCCAAGTAGCTTTCTTTATAATTGTGAACTTATAATTATTCTTTGAAGTCCTTCAAGTCAATTTTACCGTTCACTTCCATTTTAGAAACTTTTCCTGTAAGACTCATTGGTCCTACTGTTAGTGAAATTGAATGTGGGAACATGATTCCAGAAACGTCTTTGTAATCTCCAAGTGTTGTAGAAGTTTCAACTGTTTCTTCTCCATTTTTAGTAATTGCAACTGAACGTTCTTTCAAGAAAGTTGTCGTGTTGTAATAGTCAAATGATTGCGCTTCTTTATCAGTGATTTTGATAACGTAATAATCTTTACCATCCACGTTTTCAATTCCTGTCAATTCGTAATTTGTTCCGTTGGAAGCATAACCCATTTCAGGAAATAAACCACTCGATTTTCTTTTCGACTCCAATTCTTCAGCAGTTAACTCTTTTTTACCCGTTTGCATATTGTAAGTAAAACCTGCTTTTCCGTCATAATACGACTTTTGAAAAACCATTCCTTGACCTTCCATTTTTTGAGCTTCTGTAACAGATGCAATCCAATAATCAGTCATTTTTAAAGGAATCGGAATTGCTGCAGAAGTCATGTCAATTACACGCTCATAAGATTTGATTTTCTTCAATTTTTTCATCAATTCTTTTTGATTTTTCGTCTGAGTTACAGTGTAAATGTATCTTTCAATCACTTGCTCTTTAGGAATATCTGCTTTTTTTACTTCTTTCACTTCATTACCAAAAGCATCTAATAACTCAATTTTTCCATCTGCATCAAACTTTTTCAAGTTCTCAATAATTTCTTCGTTTCCAACAACGATGATGTTGCAGTTTTTAGAAGTAAAAAACTGTTGCGCCATTGTTAAAACGTCTTCTTTAGAAACTGCTTCTAATTTTTGTAAATACGTTTGGTAATAATCATTTGGTAAACCGTATTTCTTAATATTCAAAGCAAAACGAGCAATTGTTGATGGTCTTTCCAATGAACGAGCAAAGTTTCCAGCCATTGCAGATTTCGTTAAATTCAACTCTTCATCTGTTACTAATTCGTTTGTGATTTTTTCAAATTCTTTTAAGATTTGTGTAATCGCTGAATCTGTTACAGCATTTCTGAAATTTCCACCTGCCGACATCCAAGAACCATCTTCCGTAACATTCATTGATGAATAACAACCGTAAGTATAAGCTTTATCTTCACGTAAGTTTTGCATCAAACGTGTACCAAAACCTCCACCACCAAGAATTCCATTTAAAACGTTTAAATCCAACTGATTTTTGTCGCCTGTTCTCATTTTCACAGGGAAAGTAACGTAAACAACCGATTGAACTGCTCCTGGTTTTTTCACAAAAACCACACGGTTTCCTTTAGCGAAATTACCATCATTTGTAGGATTTGTGTAACGTGGAACACCATTCCAAGAAGCGAAGTATTTATTTACCATAGCTTCAGTTTCAGCCCTAGTGATGTCACCAACAACAACTAAATAACTTCCGTTTGGTGTGAAATTAGCTTTATAGAAGTTCATTACATCTTCGCGTTTGATTGCGTTCAATGTTGCTTCTGTCATTACTTCACCATACGGATGATTTGGGAAGTTTACTTTTACAGTTGCATTTTGTGCCATTGACCCTGCGTCCGATTTTGTGGACATCAAACCTGATTCATTTTGTTTTTTGATACGCTCAAATTCTGATTCAGGGAAATTTGCATTCAATAATACATCTGACATCAAAGTCAAACCTTTGTCTGCGTGTTTTTTCAAACAAGATAATGAGATAGAAGATTTATCAGCGCTTAATGTAGCTCCGATGTAATCGATTTCTCTATCAAGTACGTCTTTTGAACGATTTGCAGTTCCTGACATAATTAATGAACCAGCCATGTCAGCTAATCCAGCTTTGTCGCCTTCCATTCGTGGAGAAGAACCCATGCTTAAATCAAAGGTAACTCGCGGTAATTTATGATCTTCAGATAAGATTACTGTGATGCCGTTAGCAGTTGTGAAAATCTGAGAGTCGTTTATGTTTATTTTCTTTGCTAGTGCAGGAGCTGGTTTCTGCGAACGATCCACTTGAGCGGAAAGTAATCCAGAACTAAGCAACAAACCTGCTATGATGATACTTTTCATTTTCATTGGGTTTTATTTTTCTTTTGGTAAATAGTTAAGAATTACGCGCGCATCTTGAGTCAAGTATTTTTTAGCCACTCGTTGAATATCTTCGCGGGTTACTTTTGAATAGTATTCTTGCATTTTATTTGTGCGATCAGCTGAACCATAATACACATAATTATCAGCCAAATTTTCAGCAATACCAGCTACAGAAGCGTTTGCAGTCACTAAATCATTTTCGATTTTGTTTCTCACTTTTTGAAATTCTTCTTCTGAAATTAATTCGTTTTTTATCAATTCAATTTGATTGTCAAACTCAGCTTGGATTTCATCACATGTTTTTCCGCTTGCACCAATTGCTGCGAAAATGCCAATTCCTGCATCTTCTAATCCATAGTAAAAAGAAAATGCGAAAGTTGCTAATTCTTTTTTCTCAACCACTGCTTTATTGATTCGAGAACTACTTCCACCTGAAAGAACTTCGTTTAACATTTCTAATGCATAACTGTCAGCGCTCGTTTGCTCCGGGAATTTGTAACCCATAAATAAAGCTGGCAACTGAATGTTATCATAAATGATATCTTTAGTTACACCTTTAAGTTGTGTTTGGTCTTTTTGTGTTCTTTTAATTTCGATTTTCTTCGCTGCGTATGTTGCAATAAGTTTTTTAGCAAGTGGATCTTTCGAATTCATAAAGTCTTTAGCGTCAAATTTAGCTTTAGCAACTCCGTATTTTTTCTCGAAATCAGCATCGTTTTGAGCGATAAAATCTCTGTAAACATTAATTGCTTGACCTGTTGGCATTGTTGCAAAATACTTATCAATCCACTTTTTGGTCTGTTCGATATCAATATCTCCAGCAATTGAAAGCGTTGCATTGGAAGGAACGTAATAATCTTTGTAGAAATTAACGTAATCTTCTTCTTGCGCTGCATCTAAATGTTCCATACTTCCGATTGGTGCCCAATTGTATGGATGCGTTGTAAATACGCGTTTGAACATTTCAGTAAAAAACGAACCATACGGCTGATTATCAACACGCTGTCTTTTTTCTTCTTTTACAACGCTTCTTTGTGTTTCGATTCCTTTAATGTCCACTTTCGCATGCAACATTCGCTCGCTTTCCAACCAAAGTCCCAATTCTAACTGATTGGATGGTAATAACTCATAATAGAAAGTTCTATCTTGCGAAGTATTTGCATTCAATGCACCTCCGTTTTTCTCAACTAATTGGCTGTATTCTCCACGACCAATATTTTCAGAACCTTCAAATAACAAATGTTCAAAAAAGTGAGCAAAACCAGTTCTTTCGGGGATTTCATTTTTAGAACCAACATGATACAAAACAGAAACTGCAACGATAGGCGTTGATGGTTCTTGATGTAAAATTACGTGAATACCATTCGGAAGATCATATTCCTTGTATTCAATCTTTTTTTGGGCAAATACTGACAATCCTGTGGAAAGTAGCAAACCCGTTAAAACTATTTTCTTCATTCTATAAAATTAGGAATGTTAAAATTAGCTTAGATTTTCAAATAACATTCAAAAAAATGACGTTTGGTTGAAAACATAATTCAAAGGTTCATTTTGAATTTTGGTCTAAATTTTGGTTAATTTTGAAACACATGAAAAAAATCAGCACTTTTTTACTCCTATTTTGTAGTATTTCTCATTTTTGGTGTCAAGTTGCACCAACGAAAGATTTCAATAATTTTTTTGTTTCGTTTCAAGACGGATTTTTTAGACAAATTGAAATTCAACCTGTTATAAGTTACAAAGCTGGTGATGAATTGGTTGCATACATTGACACAAGAGGAAACCTTCGCCTTTTTAATGGTGTTGAACGAAAGGATGTAACTGCGTTGAATGTTCAGTATGAAGTATCCGATCACCTTTTAGCTTATAAAATTGCTGGAGCATTAAAAATGTGGGACGCTGGAAAATTCCAAACCTTAACCACTTTCGCAAAAGATTTCACAGTGAAAGACAGTATTATTGTTTATCAAGATTCAAGGTATAATTCATTAAGTGTATACTGGAATAAACAAATTTTTCCAGTTTTGACTTATTTCACAGACTTTGTTATGCCGACAACAATTGGTGAAAATATCGCTATTTTCAAAGACAACAGCAATACCTATCACGCTTTTTGGAATGGAAAAACATTTGAAATCGGAACATACAACGAAGAAATCATGAATTTTGAAATTGGTACTGATGTGTTTTGTTACAAAGATCCTTATTCTCAAACCTTTATTGCATTTGACAAAGGTGAATTCTTAGAAATAGAATCTTTGCCAATTAAAAAATACAAATCAGGACGAGGTTTCATTATTTACGAAGATTTAAATGGCAACTTGTGGAAATACGGAAATCAAGAAAAGCAACAACTTTCCAACTTCTCTACCTCTTTTTGGGACGTGAAAGACGACATGACAATTTGGGCTGAAAACAGCTATTTATTCTCCTATTCGAATGGACAAAAACAAGATGTTGCTACTTATATACCAACAACTTATTTATTGAAAAACAATGTTTTTGCCTTCAAAAATTTAATGGGCGGCGTGAGTGCAATGGTTAATAATAAATTGGAAGAGATCACTAACATGCCAGAGTCAGAATTTGAAATTTATGGCAATAAAGTTTTAGTTCGTTTGCCAAACAAATCCTTAATTATACTTAGCGAAGGGAAAAAATACAACAATTAATTTATGAAGTTATTTCGTTTAATTTTAGTTGTTGCAATTGTAGTTAGTTCGCATTCATTCTTTGCGCAAGTTCCTGCTTTTGACAAATTAGAAATGCTTTATGATCAGCAACATTACGGTATTGTTTATCGAAAAGCCAATCGTTTGTTGGATAACCCAGAATACGATTTTTCACAAATCCCGAAGTATTACAAAGCTATAAGTGCACTTCAATTAGCTCAAAATCCTTATTGGAAAGAAAGACACAAAAATACAATAGATGAATCTTTTGAATTATTAACTAAAGTAAAATCTTCAGCTAAAGGCAAACTAATTTTTGAAGCGCATTATTATGAGTTATCCTCTTTGAGAACGGATTTAGAAAGTTGGGTTTCCGATTTAAAACGCCAAGGTAAACAAGAGGAAGGAAAGCTTTTAGCCAATAAAATTGCTAGTTTATTTGAAGGAATTGGTGTTTTAGAAGATGTCAAAACTCCTGAGATAAAATATGAAGCAACAACTAATGTTAAGTTAAAAGATAGAATAGAAATTATCGGTTTCGCAAAAAAGCAATTAGGAGTTCCTTACGTTTCAGCAGGCGACAATCCTTCAGGTTTTGATTGCAGCGGTTTCACAACTTATGTAATGAACAATTCAGGTGTTAAGTTGCCAAGAAGAGCGAAAGATCAGTATGAAGCTTCCCAAAAAATTAAGGAAAAAGATGCACAAATTGGGGATTTAGTCTTTTTCTCAAATGGTACAGAAATTTCACACGTGGGCATCATCATTAGCGAACTTGGAAAACCAAAAACGATGATTCATGCTAGTTCCTCCAAAGGAATTTCCATCGTTGAAATCGATTCTTCCAATTACTGGAAACCAAGAGTTGCTGGTTATGGAAGATTTGTTCCATAGTGGTTTTTAGATTTTTATTTCTTTGAAATTGTGATTTTTATCATGGAATTTCAAACAAAGATGCGTTCTACATTTAATTCACCAAATGAATAAGGTAAATAAGCCAACGAAGGAATCTCTTTTGTTAAAATCAATGGTGCTTTACTTCCTAAGCAGATTTTACCATGCGTTTCAGATAATCCCATTGCAAAAGCCGCATTGATTGTTAAGGCATTAAGAGATTCCTCGGGTGTCATTTTAAGTTTAATACAAGCCAATGACCAAATAGTAAACAAATTATAGTTCGGTGTTGAACCCGGATTAAAATCACTAGCTAATCCAACTGGCAAATTTGCATTAATCAATCGGCGTGCATCACCAAAAGGAATTCCCAAAAAGTGAGAACATCCTGGTAAAAGTGTTGGAATACAGTTTGAGTTCTGTAGAGAAATCACATCCTCATCACCCAATTCTTCCAAGTGATCCACTGATAACGCACCCAATTCTATTGCTTTAGAAACAGCTCCCATTACAGAAAATTGATTCACATGTACTTTTGGTATCAAGCCATATTTTGTTCCAGCTTCCAAGATTTCCGACATTTCATCAAGAGAAAAGTAATTTCGTTCACAGAAAACATCGATATATTCTGCTAAATTTTCGCTTGCAATAACAGGTAGCATTTCGTTTATAATTAAATCAATATATCCTTGGTGGTTTTCTTTGAATTTTAAAGGAAAAGCGTGTGCACCAAGAAAAGTTGCTTTAATTGCAATCGAATTTGTTTCTTTCAAACGTTTGATAACTCGCAACATTTTTAGCTCCGCAGCAACACTTAGTCCGTATCCTGATTTTATTTCAATAGCACCTGTGCCACAAGCTATCATTTTATCAATTCGTTTTTGAGCCAATTGTAACAATTCATCCTCCGACATTTCAGCTAATTTTCTAGCAGAATTCAATATTCCACCACCTTTTGCAGCTATTTCTTCGTATCCTAAACCATGAATTTTATCTACAAATTCTTCTTCTCGTGACTTTGCAAATACGGTATGTGTGTGCGAATCACAAAAAGCAGGAAGTACAAAACGTCCGTCAGCATCCACTACTTCTAAATCGCGCCAATCGGTAATTCCTTCCCAATCTTCCATCAAACCGTAAGCGATAACCTCGTTGTCTTCTAAAGCTAAAAAAGCATTTTCAAGAATCGGTAACTCCTGCATTTCTTTTCCCTTGCGAATCAAAGGCAAATTTTCCCCAACTTGCACTAATCCTTTGATGTTTTTTATGAGAATCTTCCGCATGAACTTTTTTTTTGCAAATATAAGGTAGAAAAATGATGTATATTAAGTGTGGTTTAATTGAAATTCATCTTAGCCTTTTCAACGCTTACCTCATATAAATCAAGTAATTAAACGTTGGGTAAAAATGAAATCACCTATTAATAGGACAAATATTAATCTTTTTATTGTATTTAATTCCAATATCATTGGTGCTCTTCGACAATGGGGTGGTGGTGAACTATTTTTCATGTTATTGATGATTATTGCTCTTTCTATTCATTTACTTTTAATTTCTACTTACTTTTGCAGTTGAATGAATCAGTTTAAAAAAGTAGCATTTTACACCCTTGGTTGCAAGTTGAATTTCTCTGAAACGTCAACAATTGCTCGCTTATTTGAGGATGCAGGTTTTGCGAAAGTAGAATTTGAAGAAAGCCCAGATGTGTATGTCATTAACACTTGTTCAGTTACAGAAAATGCCGATAAAAAGTGTAAACAATTGGTAAAAAGAGCACAAAAAATAAATCCTGAATCATTCATAGTTATTGTTGGTTGTTATGCGCAATTGAAACCGGAAGAAATTGCAAAAATTCAAGGGGTGGACATGGTACTCGGTGCCAATGAAAAATTTAATATTCTAGAGCATTTAGAAAACAAAGATTCAAAACTTGAAAAAGCAGAAGTTTCTTTTGATAACATCAAGAATACCAAAGACTTTGTTCCCTCCTACTCTTTTGGCGATCGAACGCGTTCCTTTCTAAAGTTACAAGATGGTTGCGATTATTTTTGCAGCTTTTGTACGATTCCTTTGGCAAGAGGAAAAAGTAGAAATGCTTCCGTTGCTGAAACGGTTTTACAAGCCCAAAAAATTGCACAAACTGCTGTAAAAGAAGTCGTTTTAACTGGAGTAAACATCGGTGATTTTGGTCAAGGTGAAGGTGAAAATTTCTTTGATTTAATAAAAGAATTGGATAAAATTGAAGGCATTGACCGTTTCCGAATTTCATCTATTGAACCCAACTTACTTTCGAACGAAATCATTGATTTTTGCTTGAAAGATTCAAAAAGATTTGTACCTCATTTTCATATTCCATTGCAATCTGGTAGCGACCGTTTACTGAAGTTAATGCGCAGAAAATACGAACGTGCTTTGTATGCTGAACGTGTATCACAAATCAAATCGATTCGACCGGATGCGTGTATTGGTGTGGATGTAATCGTTGGTTTTCCAGGTGAAACAGATGAAGATTTTATGGATAGTGTCAACTTTCTGAAAAACTTGGATATTAGCTACTTACATGTGTTTACTTATTCTGAACGTGCAAATACAGGCGCTCCAAAATTAGGCGAAAAAGTACCCATGGAAGTTCGTCGCGAGAGAAGTAAACAATTGCATTTATTATCCGACAGAAAGAAACGTCAATTTTACACTGAAAATATCGGGACAGAAAGAACTGTACTTTTTGAACACGAAGAAGACGAAGGAATAATGTATGGTTTTACAGAGAATTATGTCAAAGTTAAATTTCCATATCAGCAAGAATTAACCAACACTTTTCAGAAAATCCGTTTGACTGAAATAGATCGCGATGGAATTATGAAATGTGAATTAATAGAAAATTTAGTTACAATTTAGAAGAATGAAACCAATTTATATTACACGAAGAGAGACCTTTAACGCAGCGCATAAATTATCGAGAGAAGAATGGTCGCCTGAGAAAAACTTGGAAGTATTTGGTAAATGCTCGAATCACAATTGGCACGGACACAATTTTCAATTGTTTGTTACAGTTAAAGGAATTCCAAATGAAGAAACGGGTTTTGTGATTAACTTAAAAACATTAAGCAAAATACTGAAGGAAAAAGTAATTGAGGAAATCGACCATAAAAATCTTAACTTAGATGTTCCGTTTTTAAAAGGAATAATGGCTTCAACAGAAAATATTGCGATTGCGATTTGGGATTTAATCGAAGAAGATATTCGAAGCTGCGGAGGAGAGTTAGCAAAAATAAAAATCATTGAAACGGAAAATAATTTCGTTGATTATTACGGAGGAAAAGAACCATTCTAATTTGGTTTAAACACCAATTAAAACGACAATTTTGGAAAATAAAATAATAGAAGACAATTACCTATCAATCATCAAAGCTTTAGGTGAAAATCCAGAGCGCGAAGGTTTGTTAAAAACACCTGAACGTGTTGCAAAAGCAATGCAATTCTTAACAAATGGCTACGATATAAATCCTGATGATTTGATCAATCAAGCTATTTTTCACGAAGAATATTCTGAAATGGTGTTGGTTAAAAGCATCGAAGTTTATTCACTTTGCGAGCACCACATGTTGCCGTTTTTTGGAAAAGCGCACATTGCTTACATTCCTGATGGTAAAATTGTTGGTTTGAGTAAAATCCCAAGAGTTGTGGATGCATATTCGAGACGTTTACAAGTTCAAGAACGTTTGACAATTGAAATTAGAGACTGCATTCAACGAACACTTAATCCAATTGGTGTTGCCGTGGTAATTGAGTGTTCACACATGTGTATGCAAATGCGTGGTGTTCAAAAACAAAATTCAGTTACAACAACAAGTGCTTTTACAGGTTTATTTTTAGAAAATGATGCATCGCGCAAGGAGTTTATAAATCTGATTCAGGCGAAATTGCATTAATGAGGTAAAAGTTAAAAGAGAAGACATAAAAGTTAAAAGTGGAGAGTGAATTGAAAATCAAAATTTATTAACTTGTAAAAGTCGACGTTACAATTCTCTTGAGCTTTACTCAGTCAAACAGAATCGTTTCATCAAGAATCAAGCATCAAGAATCGTATCTTCTTCTTCGCCTTCGTATTGTTCTACGTTTTCTCCTTTATTCTTCTTCGATCCCTCA